>JBOFIT010000065.1:0-20484 GCA_051650305.1 Cellulosilyticaceae bacterium | reverse complement strand
TAGAAAAGGAAGAACCCCTAGATACAAGGGATAAAAAAGAAAGAGAGGATCAAGCTCATGATTAAAATTTATAATACAGAGACAAAACAAAAAGAAGTGTTTAAGCCACTAGAAGAAGGAAAGGTACGCATGTATGTATGTGGGCCTACCGTATATAACTACATTCATATCGGGAATGCAAGACCTTATATCATCTTCGACACAGTGAGACGCTACTTTGAAAATAGAGGCTATGACGTCAATTACGTTCAAAACTTCACAGATGTAGACGATAAAATTATTAACAAAGCTAATGACGAGCAAAAAGAAGCCATCGACATTGCCAACTTCTATATTCAGGAGACATTAGATGATGCAAAAAATCTTAATATTCCTAGAGCTAGTCAGCATCCAAGAGTAACAGAAGAAATGGATGGCATTATAGCAATGATTGAAACCCTTATAGCAAAAGGTTTTGCTTATGAGGTAAATGGTACTGTGTACTTCGATACAGCGGCTTTTGAGGGCTATGGTAAGCTTTCAAAGAAAGTACTGGACGAATTAGAAGCAGGGGCACGTATCCAAGTAGCAGAAGAAAAGAAAAATCCGATGGACTTCGTACTTTGGAAGCCTAAAAAAGACGGCGAACCTTACTGGGAAAGTCCATGGAGTCAAGGACGTCCAGGATGGCACATCGAATGTTCGGCTATGGCTAAGAAGTACTTAGGCGATACCATCGATATCCATGCAGGTGGCGAAGACTTAGTCTTTCCACACCATGAAAACGAAATCGCTCAGAGTGAAGCAGCCAACGGCAGTACTTTCTCAAACTACTGGATGCACAATAGCTTCTTAAATATTGATAACCGTAAAATGTCTAAGTCACTTGGCAACTTCAAAACACTTCGTGAAGTAGGGGAAGCTTTTGGATACGACGTGGTACGTTTCTTTATGCTTAGTGCTCATTATAGAAGTCCACTAAACTTCAGCAATGACTTAATGGAAGCAGCAGGCAATGGCCTAGATCGTATTAAAAATTGTATCACAAGCCTTACATTTACCATGGAAAATGCAAAGGTAGAAGCTATGACAGAAAAAGAAAGTGCCCTCTTAGAAGAGCTTGCTACTTTCGAAAAGAAATTCCATGAAGCGATGGAAGATGACTTTAATACAGCAGATGCTATAAGTATTATGTTTGAACTTGTGAAATTTGCTAATACTTATATTAAGGAAGGCATCTCACAAGCGTTTGCAAAAGCAATCTATAGTCAAATGATGAAGTTTAATGCTATACTAGGTATTATCTATGCCACTGAGAAAGCGGAAGTAGAAGGTTTATCAGATGAAGCAATCGAAGATTACATTGCACAGCGTACAGCTGCTAAAAAAGAGAAGAACTTTGGGGAAGCAGACCGCATTCGTGAGTTCTTAAAAGAAAACAATGTATTAATCGAAGACACTAGAGAAGGAGTACGTTTCAAACGTATATAACACACTTATGGAAACACAACTTAATCAAATGTTAAAAAGCTTAAGTGGTGAGATCAGCCATAAAGCAAATACTTACTCACCACTGGCTTTAGCCTATATTGGCGATGGGGTTTATGAAATGTTTATTCGAACCCATATTGTAGCAAAAGGCAATGCACCAGTGAATAAGCTGCATAAAGGTTCGAGAGACCTTGTACGTGCATCAGCACAGGCTAGGATTTATCACATCATTGAGCCGATGCTTACAGAAGAAGAAATGCAAGTGCTGAAGAGAGGCCGCAATGCGAAAAGTATTTCAGCCCCTAAAAATGCGGATATCACAGAGTATAGACATGCAACGGGCCTTGAGGCACTCATTGGCTACTTGTATATACAAGGTAATATCGCCCGTATCGAAGAACTTATCTTTACAGGTCTTAATCAACTTTAAACACCCAAATAAAAGGAGAAAACAATTTAATGAATAACCAAACTGACAAAAAAGAGATTCCAGCTGAAAAGAAAAAGAGACAAGGTTTTAAACCAAGAAATTTCAAAAACAATAAACCAAAGACACAAGCACCAGGTGAAGAAGGTAAGAAAGTACAAACACAAGGTGAAGAAGGCAAGAAACCTTTCACAAAAAGACCACCTAGAAAGTTTGAACCAAGAAGAGAAACTGGGGAAAATGCAGTGGAGACAAGCCGTGATGAAAACATCATCTTCGGTCGTAACGCTGTCATCGAAATCTTAAAATCAGGAAGAGATATCGAAAGAATTCTTATCCAATCAGGTCCAAATGAAGGTTCAATCAAGAAAATCATCGGTGAAGCAAAAGCTAAAGGCATCCTTGTACAAGAAGTAGAGAAAAGCAAGCTAGATGAACTTAGCCAAATGGAAAAACACCAAGGCGTTGTAGCTTATGCAGCAGCACACCAATACTCAAGTGTAGAAGAAATCTTAAACGATGCGAAAGCAAAAGGTGAAGATCCATTCATCCTTATCTTAGACAATATCCAAGACCCACACAACTTAGGTGCGATTATGCGTTCAGCACATAATGCAGGGGTACATGGTATCATCATTCCAAAAAGACGTGCAGTAGGTCTTACATCAACTGTGGCAAAGTCATCAGCAGGTGCTATCGAGTACATGAAAGTGGCTAAAGTTTCAAACATCGCTCAAACTATCGAAGAACTTAAAGCAAAAGGTATCTGGGTAGCATGTGCAGACATGGATGGTCAAATCATTTATCAAGATAACTTAAGAGGACCAATCGGTATTGTTATCGGTAGCGAAGGTGACGGCATCTCTAAGAACGTGAAAAATAAATGTGACTTCGTGGTAAGCATTCCAATGTACGGAAAAGTAACATCACTCAATGCTTCAGTAGCAGCAAGTATACTTGTGTATGAAGTGGTAAGACAACGCTTCTTCTAGAGTGAACGCAGAACTCATTGCACCAAGGGACAAAGTTGCCTAAATGGCGATAGAGACTAAGGAGGAACTATGGGGATTAGACAGCACCACTATATGGAGGGTACAGAGCTTCAAGGATTAACCGATGAAGAGCTTATAGAAGCTTACCGTTGCAATAACCTAGAAGCTATAGAAGTACTCGTTCAAAGGTACAAAATATTTGTGAGAAATAAAATCAAATCCACCTTTTTTGTAGGTGCAGATAAAGAAGACCTTATACAAGAGGGCATGATAGGGCTTTTCAAAGCTATTTGTGATTATGATTCAAGTAAAGAAGCAAGCTTCAAGTCTTTTGCAACGCTTTGTATCACACGCCAAGTAAGCACAGCTTTCAAAACGGCCACAAGGCAAAAGCACATGCCCCTTAATACAAGTATTTCATTGAATCTTCCAGTAGGTGGTGAAGATGAAGAGGGCATTACCTTGATGGATATCCTAAAAGGTAGTGAAAACCAAAATCCAGAAAGTATGATGATTGATAAAGAGGATTTAGAAAGGCTGAAAAAGCATATGAAAGAATCCTTAAGTGACTTTGAATGGAAGGTACTGGCACTCCATACCAGAGGCAGAAATTATCATGAAATCGCAGAGGATATGGATAAGTCTGTAAAGTCTATCGACAATGCGTTACAACGTATCAAACGTAAATTAAGCGAAAAGTATAAAGATTAGAGAACCTATACCACATAGGTTCTTTTTTTTGTATACGAAACTTGAAAAATATTGTATAATTTTAATATATATTCAGAAAAAATATACAAAACATGCAAAGGGGGAGACCAATGCAGTTAGAAAAGATTGTACGTGAACAAAATGAATTGGTGAAAGTAAGACAAGAAGTCATCGGGCTACTACAAGAGTACCAAAAGTTACTCCAGCAATGGGAAGCAATCGAAAAGCATATACAAGACAAATGGTTCGAGAACTTGGAGAATGCCTTTAAAAAACTCTTCAAAAGCAAAGGCTTTAAAGTGACAGAAGAAGTATCAGACGAAAAGCAATTTAGAATGGGGAAGCATGTACAGGCGGTGCTTGGTTGCTGTAGCTTTTATATGACCTTTCAAAGAGAAGGCAAAGGCAATGTGATTTTTGGTGTGGTTAATCCAGAGGATGAGGAGTCAGGGCATAAGGAGCGATGCATTGACGATATTCAGTACAAGCTTTTACTGGAAGGGCCCATCCATAAATGTGAGCATACGACTTTAAATGGGAAAAAGTATCAACTGACCGAGCCAGCAGACTTAAGGCAATTAGAAGTGGACTTACTTGAAAAGCGAACGACTTTAAAGGAACTGTATGAGCTGAAGCAAAGTGTCTTACATAATAAAGTCGCTGAAGAGCACTATATAAGCAATCAAAATAAAATTAAGTTAATCACCACGTCCAATCAGTATGGCGTTTTTCACACCTTAGAAGAACTTGTGGAACGTATGTAAAAGGAGAAAGACTTGCATAAGACAGGCGGTTTAGGGGAGCCTGTCTTGTGCGAGTGGATAAAGTACGCTACAATAAGATAAAAAAGAAGCTTAAGACTTAGATGAAGCACTAGAAGGAGTACGTTATGTTAGTAGATTTACACATGCACACCTACTATTCTGATGGAACCATGTCTCCAGAAGAAATCGTAGCAGAAGGAAAAAAGAAAAATGTAAGTATCATGGCCATCACAGACCACAACCGCATCGGTTCATGGGATGCCTTTAAAGAAGCAGCCACAAAAGCAGCTATCCTACCTATAAGAGGTGTGGAGATCAATGCAAGCTTTGGCGATAAAGTCCTACACATATTAGGCTATGGGTTTGAACCAACCGAAGGCTTATGTAAGCTACTTGAGAAGGCAGATACGGAGATGGAGCGTATGAGCCATGATGTCATCGTGAAACTTCAAGAAGAAGAGCCTCGTGTGAACATAGAGGATTATGAAGACTATACCTATGATGTGAGAAAAGGCGGATGGAAAGGCATCCATTACCTGATGGATAGAGGGATAACCGAGAGGTTGTTTGAAGGCTTTAAGTATTACAGAGCTTATGGATGCGACTTCAATCAGTACGATTTCCCTAAGCTTTCAGAGGTATGCCAAGCTTTAAAAGAAGCAGGGGGCGTAAGTGTCCTTGCACATCCAGCATCTTATTATGGAAAATTAGAAGCCCAAGAACTTTTAGAAGTATTAGAAGCCATCAAAAGAGAGGGCATCGATGGGATTGAATGCTACTATCCTACCCATACAGAAGCACTTACCAAGCTGTGTGTAGACTTTTGCCATGGGAATGATCTGATGATCACCACAGGAAGCGATGAGCATGGTGTCTTTGGTCAAGAAGCGAAAACCTTAGAGCAAACCATAGGTTGTATGGAGAAAACCCGTGAACAAATAAATATTGAAAGATTATTATAAAATTAAACAAAAAATAAAAACAATAGTGTAAAAACTATTGACATGTATAAAAAAATAGTGTATTCTACAAATGTAATAAAGGCAAAACTAGAGAAATCTAGTGACGCAAAACTATAGGGGTTAAGGTGACACACTATACCAGCCAGTTGCCAAAGAGTACACTGTACTTTTTGAGATATTGATAAGCTTTGCCACAACTAGCCATGTGTTGTGCTTTGTGTAAAGCTTGTTGATCGTAAAGGCTACTCCTTATGAGTAGTTATTTTTATGCAAAAAAATAATAATAACTTCCTATTAAACCCAAATTGATAAAAGTTATTTATTAATCCCTATAACAACACACAACCCTTAAAAATCCAAGATAAGAATATACCTCTTATTTTGGTAACTCCCCAAACGACTTGACCCCTCGCTAGCATGCTAGTCGAGGGGTACTTTTTTTTGTTCAGAGAAATAATAAATAAGGCTAATAATTTTGCCGCTAATGGTCACAGCGATAAGGGACCAAAAAATTTGCTGTACGGGTAGATAGCATAAAGAGAGTATAAGGACTGTACAATCCATGATCAGATAAGTCCAATTCATCTTCAGAGGGGTAAAGCGATTGACCAAAAGTACAATGACATCATCCCCACCAGAAGCACCACCAGAGCTTACGATAAGACCGATACCAATACCCACGCATAGACCGCCTAGCACACTTGCGAGAAGTGGGATATGTAGAAGGCTTGGAACGAGGAAGCCTACCTGCTCAAAGATGCCATAAGACAAGGAAAAGCAGAAGGTGGAAAAGATCGCATAGTAGAGAAAGTGTTTACCCAGAAATCGACTTCCTAAGAAGAATAGGGAAAAATCAAGAATCACACTGGTGATAGAGGGTGAAATGCCTACTACATTCTTGAGTAAGAGAAGTAGGCCCAGTATACCACCTTCAGTAAGGTCGTTTTGATAATAAAAGTTATACATGCCAAAGGCAAGAATAATAGCACCTAGGACGATACCTAGAAGCTGACGATGTTTTTTTAATCGATGCATAAAGTCACTCCTTTAAGAAGGAGTATAAACTATGGTATAATACCATAGTCAATGGCTATATAAAAGAAGGATAAGAAAATGAAAAATTACTATACAATTGGAGAAGTCGCTAAAATCTATGGCATCGGAAAAGATTCCTTAATGTACTACGAGGAGTTAGGGCTTTTAAAGCCTACCCGTAATGAGAAGGGGTACCGCTTTTATGGCATCGGTGACATATGGCGACTAAACCTTATTAAAGAGCTTAGAAGCTTAGATATGCCCATGAAGCGTATCAAGGCCTACGTAGAAACTAGGGACTTACAGAGTACGAAGCAGATGCTACAAGAAGAAAGGCAGATGATCGAAGCAAAGATCAGAGAGCTTACAAGCTACCAAAAAAACATCGATTATCGCTTAAGAAATATAGAAGAAGTACTTCATGAAAGTGAAGAGTGCATCCAAGAAAAAACACTGGGAGAGCGTAAGGGGATGTTCTTGGCAGCCCACATCACGCGAGATGAGGAAGTAGATATACTGATGCAGAAATTGCAGCAGGCATATGAGCAGCAGATTAGCATCATCGGCAATAAAAATATAGGTGCGGTGTTTGATAGAGAGGCTTTTAATCAAGGGACGTATAATGTATTTCAAGCTATTTTTTGCTTGGTAGAAGAAGAGGCGTATGATTTTGTCTTACCAGGTGGGAAGTACATAACTTACACCTATAAAGGGCCTTATAAGGACAATAAGTATGCCATAGAAAAGCTACTTCAGTATATACAAGAAAAGCAGTATAAAGTAGTAGGGAATCCCATCGAGATTTATAAAGTAGATGTACATGAGACGTCTTGTGAAGACGACTATCGTACAGAGATCCAAATACCCATAAAAGAAAGCGTACTTAGCCAGGAAGGTTAAGTACGCTTTTCTTTTGCTGCATATCGTGCTTGTTTTTTCTTATAAAGTTCAAAGTCCGCTATGTTTAAGAGTTCTCGGAATGAAATATCAGGATTTTCCTTAGCAGAAGCTACACCTATACTTACAGAAAGCTCATAAGGTTTATGAGAGTTTAAGTTATAGGCATGTAAGCTTGCATTGAGTGTTGCGATGAATTTCGTAGCAGACGCGTGGCCATGATGTGCTATGAAAACTGTAAATTCATCGCCACCTAGTCTAGACACACACCCTAAAGTATCGAATGTTTCTGAAAGGAGCTGAGCAGTCTTGATAAGAGCTAAGTCACCTTCTTGGTGGCCGTAAGTATCATTAATCCCTTTAAGGCCATCTAAGTCCATAAAGAAAAGTAAACCGTCATCATCAGGTAATGAAAGCTGTTCGAAGCTAGCACCAGCTATCTCCATAAAGCCACGACGATTATACAGTCCAGTCAATTCATCTTGGACAGAGGAGTGCTGAAGCTCTGTGTTACGCTCTTCTAATTGGGTGAGAAGCTCAGCTAAAAGGTCTTGGGCATACTTTTCTTTCTCATAAAGTAAGGCACCGTGAAGCCCACTACTAATATGGCTGCGAAGTGCACCAAAAACGCTGTGGTCCAGTGAATCGTTGTAGGTACAAATCATATAACCAAAATTATGATGATCAGTAAGAAGTGGTAAGATCAGATGGCTAGCACCACATTCCTTAAGGTTAATAAAATCTGGGAGTAGGCTACAACTGTTGAAAGAAAGTGGTTTTTCAATAGGGCGCATACGACCATTCTTATAGCTGAAGGCTAAATGGAAGGATCCCGTATCGCCATAAGACTCATCAAATAAGATGATATGACATTCAGGAATCATCAAATCTTGTAAGCCTGCACGGATCGCCTTAAAGACTGCTGACGTATTAAATGAAGCAATGAGCTTTTGGCTAATCTGGCGAAGTTTGAAGTTATACATAAAGTCTTCCCGGTAAAGCGTCTGATTAACAGTCATCTGAATACTGCTTAGAATAGCTAGAAGCCTTTGGGAGAGATAGTTGACTTTGTAATCAGCAGAATGGTGGTTATGACTGTATTCAGACACAAGGAACACAAGGTTAGAGAAAGTCTCTAAAGAAATGCCTTGGTCGATAAAAGCCATCAGTTGATTACGTAAGGACACCCAAAAAGAAGATGAAGTAATCTTAGCGTCATCACCTAACGATGCTATGACAGACTGGATAGTAGTCTGAAGTGACGCCTGGAGGGCTAAGGAAGGTGATTCCTTTTCAGTGATATAGCCCATTAAAAAAGTTAATAAGGACGCATTAGAAGCATCCTGCTTCATATGGTTGATTAAAGCTATATAAAGGTCGTTATCCACCTTCAGATGGTCAATGCAACCACAAGATTCACGAATAATCGTCTGAGTAGGAATGGAAATATCTTGTGGTAGATTTTTATGAGCTAGAAGATCCATCACGATTTCACCAGCTTTTAGCCCTACTTCATAGAAGGGTTGCTTAACGGTGGTAAGGGATGGGAAACAGTTTTTAGATTCGGGAGTATCATCAAAACCTGTAACACGAATGGTGTCAGGTACACTTATATGATGGGATTTGAGTGCATTTAAAACACCATAAGCAGTACTATCATCTACACAGATAATCGCATCAGGTAGAGGGTTATTACTTGCTAATAATTGTGAGACAGCGGCTACACCAGCTGCTTCAGAAAAATCGCCAGGGAAAATAAGTGTAGGATCAATCGGTAGATTGTAGCGCATAAGCGAATCTTTGAAGGCAGTGAGCCTTGCATCTGCTTCAACGTGGTTGGGAATACCACATACAAAAGCTAAACGCTTACAGTCATGGTCAGCGATGAGATGATCCATGATTTGGTGGATACCGGATTGATTATCAATCAGAAGATTGGTACAGCCTTCTAAGGGGGAGGCAATACTTAATAGGGGAAGGTCGGGACAGTCTTGGGTAAAGGATTCTATTTCTTCCATACTTACTAAGCTAGAGATTGCACCAGTCATGACGATAAGTGCGTCTAGCTTTGAACTTCCAATGAGCTTAGAAAGTAAGCCGTAGTTAGGAAGATAGTGATTGGTTTCATCATAAGTCGTACCTACAAAGGTCATTAGGTGAATTGATTTCGTTTTTGCATATTGGGTAAGGCCTGATAAAATTTGAGATTGACAGGGATCTTCCAGATTGCCTAGTATGACACCGATTGTAGGCGTTTTTATAGTATGTGAATAAAGCATTTTATGACCCTTCCTTATGTAATAAATGTTTTATATTATAATATTATACAAAAAAAGAAAGCAATTTGCAATTTTATTTAATGATTGTAAAAATATTGACGGAAATAAAAATAAGCTATAAAAAGTGCCTTTAGAAAAAAGGCACTTTTTATAGCTTAAGAATAAACTTTAGCACGGAGTTGAGAGAGAATTTCTTCTATATTAGTAGTGGTTTCTAGTGGCGAATGGGGGTACTTAAAAGGCTTAGGTTCTAATGTTTGGAAAGTGGTGAGGCTTTCTAATGCTAGAGGATACTGGAAGCATTCGATATGGCAGAGACCTTTGAAAAAGTAGAGGTTTTTAAAATCAGGAAAGCGTTCAAGGATGGCTTCGATGTAGTGGAGGCAACGAGGGTAGTCACCTATTTTAAAAAGCGCATCGATGGTTTTAAAGGCCAATGTGGTAAAGAAGGGTTCTTCCCAAGTCGCTAGATGAAAGCCCATCAAAAAAGTATCGCAACCAGTAGCAAAGTCTTTAAGGCGGATGTACTCAGCACCTAGATGTAAATAATACATGGCGTTTCTTTCTGCGGAAGGAATGGCCAGTAGTAGCTCTAGATTACGCTTGGATTTAGCGACTTCTAAGACAGGATCACATTCATAGCCAGTGTGATAAAAAGCCACTTGGGAGGTGAGGAAGTAGCCAGTAGGAGGAAGGCCGGTACGTAGGTCTATCAAATGTTCATGGATCGTGCCGGTATAAGCTAAGTGGATGAAATTCTTAAAAAAGCGAGGAGAAGGGGCTACGAAGTTATCAACACCATTAATGATATTGTGAATAAGGACGCCAAAGCCGTCGATAGGGTCTAACGTCTGACTTAAGGATACTAAAAGTTCACCAGAACCATCAGCTAGTACCTCATCACAGTCAATGACGAGAATCCAATCTTCCGTAGCTTGCTCTAGTGAGAAGTTCCTAGCCGCGGCAAAATCTTTCTGCCATGTATAATGATAAAGCTCCACGTCGTATTGCTGTGCAATGTCAATGGTATGATCCGTGGAACCTGTGTCCACAAAGATAATTTCGTCGCAGAAAGGGCGAATGCTTTCAAGGCATAGCCTCACGTTTTTCTCTTCGTTCTTCGCAATGATACAAGCGCTTATTCCCATAGTAAAGAGACCTCCTAGATAGTGTTTTTTAAACTATATATATTAAGAAAGCCCTCAAAAAAGAATGTTATCTTATGATTTAGGAATGCATATAGATAGAAAGAAAAGGAGGCGAAAGACATGAAAAAGACCATGGGAAAAGCCCTAGGGAAGCCAACGGTGAGTGCATGCATCATCGTTAAGGATGAAGAAAGAAACATTGGTAGATGTCTAGAAAGTCTTAAAAACTGGGTAGATGAAATCGTCATTGTAGATACAGGCTCCAAAGATAGAACATTAGAAATCGTACAGCAGTATCCAGTGAAACTTATAAAGTATGAATGGGAAGATAGTTTTGCAAAAGCAAGAAATGTATCTTTAGATGGGGCTACTAAAAAGTGGATTTTGTGCATTGATGCAGATGAAACAATGCCAGAAAAAGAAGGTCAGCTTCTTAAAAATATCCTGGGGCATCCAGGCAATCAGTATGAAAGTTACTACGTCAAACTCATCACCATGATAGATGGTGAAGCAGTAAGAGAATCGGTGGTACTTCGGGTCTTCAGGAATGACAAAGAGTATCGTTTTGAAGGTCGCATCCATGAACAGATCATCCAGACCATCCAGAAGAAAAAAGGAGAGAACTGTGCGGGGAATACACCAGTAGCCTTATACCATTATGGTCATGACCAAGGGGAAGAAGTGGAGAAAAGAAAGCAGCAGCGGAATATTGACCTGCTCCTTAAATGCGAGGAAGAAGAAAAGCATTGCTACTACTATTATGTATTAGGTAATGAATACGTCCGGGCAGATGATGTGGATGAGGCCATTGGATGCTTCTTACAGTCCTACCATGCCGTAGATTATGCCAAGTACCCTTATATGCATTATCCCTATCTCATCATTAACCTCATCAAAATGTATCATCTAAAAGGCTACTACAAAAGTGCGTGGGAACTTATCGAAGAAGTGAAGCCTACATTAGAGAAGTTCAAAGACCTGTATTTTTTAGAATGCCTAACCTACTTAGAAACCCAGCATTTCTCCAAAGCGAAAAAAGCGTATCAGGAGTATGAGCGGTGTACACAGACCACGGCGTATAGTTATCCAGATAGTCACTTCGAGAGAAGCTATAATCTTCCATTTATCCAGCAACTTCTAAGGGAGAATGCTCTTGCCAAAGGAAAAGACTGCATCAGTGTGGTGGTGAGAGATACTGATGCCAAAGAAGCCATGAAGACGGTACAGTGTACCAATGAGATGGCTACCAAGACTTTTGTCATCCACGAAGAAAAAGATACAGAATGGAGACAGCTTGAAGAAGTAGGGGCAGAGGTATTAGAAGCAAAAACGTATGACAAAGAACGCTTCATACAGAGAATACTAGAAGAAGTAAAGAGTTCTTATATTCTCCTTATAAAAGCAGGAAAGATGTGCAGTGCAGAAGAACGTCGTCAAATCCTTCAAGTAGCAGCAGAAGGGAATGGCAGGCTTTATGAGTTAATGGATGAAGGCAAAGGTAACGCAGAACCGATGCTTTTTGGTAAGCTCATCCGCCTAGATGCAGCCAGTCTTGCAGAACATCTTACGGATTTCGTATAAAGAAGATAAGTGCTTTTATCATATTCCAGAAGGGATGTCCATATAATGAAACAAATAGTGAGTTCATTGTAAGGAGGAGACCATGGATGCTTCATAAGATAGGATTAAAAAAAGCTACGGAAAGAAAACGGCAGTATTTTACCGAGGTCTACCCCACCCATGTGTTTGCATTAGACGATGTAAGGGAAGGGTATTTTCATATCGTGTCAGCGATGATTGACGTTCAACTCATTGATACAGTTGAAGATGTAAGGGATGGTCATTTTGTCATCACCTATCAAATCAACTATAAAGTGTTTTATACAGAAGAAGACACATCCTATATGAAAGTTCTCAAAAAATCTCTCATGCAAGCTGTGCTAGTGAGACTGCCACTCTTTCTAGAGGGGAGTACATTAGAAAATGTATGTAAGCATAAAAAGTATGAGGTTCAGTACTTCATCGAAGATTTAGGCATGACCTATGCCAACCATCAATTAGTCATCATGCCTAGTCTTATGTTTCAAGTGAAATGTACACCCCAATATGTCCTAGCTTATGAGATGGTCTATAATCAAGGACAAAACAACCTTTTCTTATCTTTACCAGAAGGTGACAAATGGTGTCAAAAGACCTTTTCGTTTAATAGCCATTATACCCACCTGGTATGGCAACTGTATACCCAAGGCTTCGTCTATGTCACAAAAGAGAAACCAAACGTATGCACTGCCATCCATATGGGGGGACAAGTAGAGAAGACGAAAGAAATCATCCTACCCGGTGAAGGCATTGAAGAGGTCATCCCTATAGGTGAAGAACAACTCATGGTGACGACCAGACAGCACGGACGGCATATGTTTTATAAAGTGTCTACCCACACCGGTAAGTTAGAGTCTTTCTATACGCCTTATGAAGGGGCGTACTATCAGCAGATACAGTACTGCATCGCCACCCATAAACTCTTTATGATGGAAAAGACCGGGGACAAGTGGTGCTTGATGACCTTAGATGCAAAAAGTAGTGAGCGGGATGTATGGATCTCGGAGATGCGGTATCCACTTTTTGCAGTGGATACAAGTGGAAGATTGGCTGTAGTAGTAGATGCGTCTCCAGAAAGCGAAGGTGCACAGGAAGTCAAATGGATCAATCTAGATACAGGGTATGGAACGACCATACTGGCGCTAAACCAAGGGGAACAGGTAGGAGAAATGACCTTTGCATTTGATAAGACGACAGTCTACTTTGCAGTGAATGGCGAAGGCTATAGCACACTTTACAGCTACGATATAAGTATGAGACAGCTCAAAACAATGGTCAGTCAACACGGTCAAATCGATGCTTTCTGCATCAATACTACTGGCAATAAGCTGTACTATACTACCAATGAGCGTGGGCTCTATGATGTGTATCAAGTGGATGATGAAGGCCAGGGAAAAGTACTTCTACGGAAGTGTGGTGCAGAGCATATAAAGATGATACATAAAGTCGTATAGTGCATAAGGAGGTTCTATGAACAAGGTGGACAATCCATTTATTCAATACATTGGATTACAAGAAAGCACTACGGAAGCAGTGGACTGGCAAGCAGTCACGCTCTTACAAGGCAATTATACGCTGGATAAAACCCGTATGCCCATAGAAGAAATAACAAAAGTGTATGTGGAAGTAACTATCCTAGCACAGCAAGGGCTATGCCTATGTTTAGAATTAAAACTTAAAGTAGAGTACATCAGTGAGCAGGCACCGGGTAAACTCAATATGCTAGAAGTAAGAAATTTAGTCACACAAAAGGTAGCCGAAGGTCAGCAAGAACCGGAGGACTACAGTGTGGTACCGCTACAAGCGAAAGTATACCTAGAAAATGAAGAAGCTTTTTTTTACTACGTTAAAGTAGGGATCACAGCATAAGCCAGTACATCAGGTAAAAAAAGATAAGGGTGAAGCAGATGGAAAGTCAGAAGACTTGTAAAAAAATACATATAGAAGGGCTCATACAGCCAGCGAGACTTAGGGAAAGGTGCCTTTACGAAGCTTATACCGGACATATAAAGGGTAGCATCCTAGAGACAGAGCGCAATATGCACCAGGTACTTAGCACCATGGTAGAAAGTGACGTTGTAAAAGTGCACACACTCCCTTGCAAAAACAAACAAATCGTCATGGTGGAAGTAGCCCTACATATCAAGTTTTTACTGGCATCACCACAGCAAGATGTGTTTCACCGCGAGCATATAGAAACCATCCATTTGACACAGCTAGTGACCAAGGGCGATAAAAGAATTGAAAGCTACATCTTAGATGGGGAAGTACAGCGAGTCCATGCACATCAACTGGCATACGGCTTTTATTACTTAGTGACACTAGATGGTGAGGCGTCACAGCTCTCTTTGAAGGAGACGAAAGGGCAAGGGTATAGAGAAGAGTTCTTGTAAGAAAAAAAGAGAAAGGCGGTGGCAGTATGATGGATATGGAAATAGCCATAGATGGCATCCCTCTAGCAGAGGGCTCTACAGAGATAAGACATTATGGTACAAGGATTCTAGAAAGCCTAAAAAAAGAAGCCCATGTACATATCCACCCCATTACCACCCCCACCACCTTACTAAAAGACCAAGGCATATGCCTCTATCATTGTTTAAATAATGGCTTTTCAATAGATAGAAATAAAGGAGTCATGGGGGAGCTACCCGTACTCTGCACCATTCATACCATGATTCCTTACACCCATCCACACTTATGCAAGCCGATATACAGTGACAAATTCAAAAAAGCAGTCAAGGCACGGCAAGAAGAAGGGGTGACCTTCTGCACCACCTCCTTTGCACTACAAAAAGAAATCACTAAGTACCTAGGGATTCAAGCAGAAGTGATCTATCCAAGGCTTGAACCCTACTATCATAAGATGACTTTTGACTTAGGTTATCTGTATCTTAGAGGGAAGTTTAAGATAGAGAAACCTTATGTACTTTATATAGGTGACTTGCATGAGCGCAAGCAGATCATCGAAATGCTCCAGTTCTTCGCTTGCCTGCATACAAGGGAAAAAAACTTAAAATGCATCCTACTGACCATCGATACTGAAAGTACAGGAAGTTATAAAGAAAAGGTGCAGCAGTCGATTCAGATGATGGGTTTACAAGAAGCAGTGTATATGATTCATACCTATAATGACTACGATAAACTTTACTTCTACAATGAAGCGCTGTGTTTTTTAGAGTTTGGTGTGGACAACAGCTTGAATGGTCATCTACTAGAAGCCAAAGCTTGTGGATGCACCATTCTTTGTAGCAAGACAGAAGTGCATCAAGAACTACTAGGAAATGAAGGATACTACTGTGACCTAAGTACTTTAGGAGAACTGATGGAAACACAAGATATGGGCATTGAACTCACTAAGCTCTGTAGCGAGCAAAAAACGTATCAAAGTGTCCTAAAAGAAACCAAAAATCTTATGCAGCTCTATACCGAGCAATTTCAATAGATAAAAAAAGGGGGGTAGCAACAGTGGAAAATTTAGCAGTCATTCTTGACTATAATAAAGGGAGTACCAAAAGAAATGATACAGAGGGGCAACAGCAAGGCGATATACTAGAGTACCAACTTAATCTGGTAGAGTACCTAAAAGAAGGGGAGACAATCCAAGAAATCACTAAGATTAGCCTTTATGTAGAAGGTAACGTAGAAGGCTATATGGATACGGTGTATGGGAAGAAAATGAAAGTATACAATGAACTTTATGGTCGGATAGAGTGTATTTTAGAAGACACAAGTTATAAAGTCTTTCAGTTTCGGGTACCTAAAGTCAATACAATCCCAGTACCACAGAAGTTCAATAGCCATCAAAAATATAATGTAGAAACCGTTGTAGAGCATGCCTTTGGCCAACAACTAGATAAAACGAAACTTTATATAGGATGCTACTACTATAATTACATACTGGATTAATCATAAAAAGCACAAATCATAAGAATACTGCATATCTTGTTATAAATGGGTATTTTTAAGTCATATGCGTACGTGCATATGTCATAATTATAATTAATAGCCTATTAATGAGAATGGGGGAGTAAGTGTGAGTTCAATAACAAGAGATCTTATTGAGTATTCGTATGATAATGCATGTTATCCGTTAGAGAGCTATGCTTTTAAACAGATTAATGTGGATACAGTAGGGGCTATTCCTGATTGCAAACCTGCTATTGAGCAAGTGTTAAAGGTATCTGCAAGTGTGAAGGTACTTTATCACAAAATTATCAAGACACCTAAAGGAAAGTCCATAGAAGGGAATGTGCTTACTGGTAAAAAAGTTATTGTAGAAGGTGTTATCGAGCAAAAAGTGCAATACGTAGCTTGTGAAGAAGTACAGTCTGTACATGTTGTTAGTTTTTCTACACCATTTATTAGTTATGTGGTCTTACCAGATAATATCAATTGCTGTGGAGGCATTGTTGTAAGTGCATTTATAGAAGATATGATTGCAAAGCCAGACACTTGTAGACAGTTTTATATGAATAATACCATTCTTATCGTTGTAGAACGCTAATACAAGGAGGCCTATGAGATGAAAAATGCACGTATTACAGGCGCAGGCATAGCAACCGTACTGCCACAATATGTAACGTATTTCCAAGAAGCCTCCGTGATGGAGGATCTGATGATTCCACCAGAAAAGCCTGATATGGAGGACTTAGCTGGTATAAGTGCAGTAGCAGAAGTGATGGATTACAAAGTAATAGAGACGGGTAAAGCGGTATCCTATGAAGGACAAAACTTATCAGGGCAGAAGCTTATTGTCCCTATTCAATTTAAAATACAAATCAAGTATATAGCAGATGAATGTGACCAGAATCTCCATGCTGCACATTCCAATGAAATGATGCAAAATGTGTTTATCATCATTCCAACAACTGTTGATGGACAAAACACATGTGATCTACTAAGAAAAAATAAATTTACCCTTAATTGTTATATCGAAGACTTTTATGCTATGAAAAAAGATGCGCGTACACTTCGTGTTTTTGTCACTTATTTAGTAGATTTGAAGTTTATCCAATAAAAAAAGGAATGACAAAAATCACAAAATAAGTAACCAAACGTCTATATAAGTCATAATTTATTAGAGTAAGTATCATTTAAAATTTTTTAGGAGGGATTCTACATGGCAGAGTGTAAAGAAAAGTTTGTTGGTGAAGAAACTAAAGGAGGATGCTGCGAAAAGAGTTGTGGGCTTATCTGTGGAAACAACATCGATCTTGAA
Organism: Cellulosilyticaceae bacterium; assembly: GCA_051650305.1. Lineage (GTDB taxonomy): Bacteria > Bacillota > Clostridia > Lachnospirales > Cellulosilyticaceae > JBOFDK01. The sequence goes on along the minus strand of JBOFIT010000065.1, from coordinate 2,982 downwards.
GTATCACATTGTGACTGTGAAATTCATGCAGATGTTATGGTAAAACAATTAGAGCCTTCAATCAGAGTATGGGGACAAATCAAAGACTGTTACGACAATCCAGTAAAAGGCTGTCTACTTAAACTCCTAAGAGTTGTAGAAAAATGTGGAAAAACGGAGTACTACGGAGTAGCACATACCATGTCAGATTGCGAAGGGTTCTACCAATTTGACTTAGCAAGACCTTGCTATGGTGCGAGCTATAAAATACTTGTAGGTAAAGTAGCTACTGGAGAAGAGCGAGAAATCGTAAGTGGCGAAACATGCAAATGCTGCAATGAAAAGCCTTGTATAAAGAAATAATGTTTCAAAAAACTCTTTCTTGCATAGGTGAGAAAGAGTTTTTTTGAAAATTAACAAGCTTTATTAGGCATACCTTTTAAAGGCATAGGAATATAATACATTGAATACGAATAAATACAACTAAAATAACAGGAGAAGGAGCGATGAGCGTGAGGTCTGTAACAAGAAATTTAGTAGAGTATACCTATGGTAACCAGTGTATGCCTACACAAAGCTGTAGCTTCAAGCAGATGAACATAGATACTATATTATGCTTACCAGATTGTAAAGTAGATATAGAATCTATATTGAAAATAGCTTCTGAAGTAAAGATCGACTACACCCGAGTAATTCACACGCCTAAAGGAAAGTCATTAGAGGGTAATACACTTACAGGAAAAAAAATCATCGTAGAAGGGCATGTGGAGCAAAAAGTGCAGTACGTAGCATGTGAAGAAGCACAGTCTATTCATATTACATCTTTTTCAACGCCATTTATGACATACATCGTCTTGCCAGCAGACTATATATGCTGTGGCGAAATGATCGCATCAGGATTTGTGGAAGATGTGACTGCACAATTAGAAAGTTGTAGACAAATTTATATGAATATGACTCTATTCGTTGCAGCAGAAATTTGTTAGAAAGGAGGCCATAACAATGAAAGGAGAAGCTATGCGCATACAAGGGAAAGGGATCGCTACCAATTTACCACCAACGGTGATGTATTTTCAAGAAGATTGTTTCCTAGAAGATATGATCATCCCAAGCCAAAAGCCAGATATTGATGACATACTGGATATAACCGCAGGCTGTGAAGTCATTGACTACAATCTTATCGACACACTTACAGGCGTATCTTATGAAGGACAACAATTAACGGGAGAAAAACTTGTAGTTTCAGTGCTTTTTAAGCTTCAAGTGAAGTATGTAGGGGAAGCTTGCACACAAACGATACATGCAGCACACTCTAATGAAATGATGAAAAATGTGTTTGTGGTATTACCACCAGAAGTGGGAGGTCAGCGTGTATGTGATCTTATAAGACGTAACAAGTTTTCTATCAATTGCTATATCGAGGATTTTTATGCAAAGAAGAAAGATTCACGCACGCTTTCAGCTTATATGACATATTTAGTAGATGTAAAGTTTTATTAAATAGCAAAAAAGAAAGCATAACGTACAAAAAAATAGGAAAAACGGTGAGATTGGGTACGACAGGATAGGCCAAAACATATAATATAATGATATTAAGGTATGAAATGGAGAGGATGATATGCACAGAGAGTATGATTTATATGTTGTATGTGGAAAATGTGGCTGTCAGAAAAGCAAATTAGACTGTGAGAGAGAGCTTATGGAGGCTAAGAGACAGTATACCCCAGGGTGTAAATGTGGGTGTAAAATGGACTGCACAACAGGCGAGCCTTACTGCACATGTGGGACTTTAAATCAAGAAGCACTTTGTAAATGTAAGCCGTGTAAAGAGGAAGAAAAAGAATGTGGGCATAAACCATGCCACGAGGAAAAAACAGGGTGTGGGCATAAACCATGCCAATGTAAAAATAAAAAAGAAACAAGAGAAGATACTTATGAAAAAGCGGAGACTAGCCAATTTAGGGATATAGAAATTCCACTATCAGAATATGAAATCCGCGCAGACTTCATTGTATAAATATCTTAAGAAAGGAGTAATGTAATGTCTACTTTACCCAATCCTAATCCTATTCTAAATGATGCTATCGCCAACTATACGTATATAGTGGATCCAAGTTTAGCACCAGTGAGTGGGAATAACACAAGTACAATCGCAACAACACAGATTAATGAACCAATCATCACATCCACAAAATTGGCAAACCCAACCAGTGCAGATATTGGAGCAACCATAACGTATACACTACTCGTTAGCAATACAGGGAATACCCCTGCAAATGATGTTAAACTAACAGATAATATACCTAACGGCACAGTGTATATCAATAATACACTTACTGTTAACGGACTTACTGTAGCGGGAGACCCTGCTACGGGTATTTCAGTTGGTATCGTTAATCCAGGAACGACGTCTACAGTTACATTCCAAGTTGTTGTTAATACGACACCTAATCCTAATCCAATGAAAAATACCGCATCAGGTACTTATAAATTTACACTTGATCCTAGTATACCCGATGGGCAGACAGGTACGACCACGACGAATATTGCCATCGTAACCTTCAATCGTGCAGCCTTCGATACAGGAACAGGTATTATCAAGCAAGTCAATAAAAACTATGCACAAATAGGGGATACCCTAGTCTATACCACAACCCTTAAAAATACAGGCACAACAACAGCTCTGAACGTAGTTTTCAGTGATACCATACCAGTAGGTACGACTTTTGTACCAGGGTCTGTAACTATTAATGGTGTGGCCAATGCAGGTAATCCACAGGCGGGTATTAACATAGGAACAGTAGGGCTTGCAGCAGTGAATACTATCGTATTCAGTGTGGTTGTCAATACCATTCCAGTTCCTAATCCTATTCCAAATAATAACACCGTTAAATTCAGCTATATCGTCGATCCAAGTCTAGGAACGACAACGACAGGTGGAGGTAACTCCAATACGGTTAATACACAAATTAACCAAGCGATTATTAATAATCCATCAGGCTC
>JBOFIT010000064.1:0-2082 GCA_051650305.1 Cellulosilyticaceae bacterium | reverse complement strand
GCCTTCTTAATCACATCGCCTACCTCAAAAGGAATGACTTTTCTCAGTTGATCCAAGCCTAATTCGATTTGGTAACCGATCTTGCCACCGCTAAAGATAATAGTGTCCCACGCTGTAGCCGTCTCATGGATAAAAGTCTTAAACAACTTTTTCATCCCTATAGGCGAGCACCCTCCATGGATATACCCCGTAAGTCCTAAAAGATCCTTGGATTTAAGCATCTCTATAGACTTCTCACCACTAGCCTTGGCTGCCTTTTTAAGGTCTAATTCCTCTGCTACTGGAATCACAAAGACATAGTGATTCCCACTCTTACCCGTTGTCACAAGTGTTTTAAATACTTGCTCTTCATTTTGCCCCAATACCCTTGCTACTTCTACACCACTTATGGCTTCTGATTGGTCATACTGATGGTCTCTATAGCTAATCTTCATCTGCTCTAATTTACGCATAGCATTTGTTTTTTCTTTATTTTTCATCTCATTTACCCCCTCTTCTTTACGCCTTCATTCTATCATCTTTTGCATCTAAATCTCTGCATTGCTTCATAAATAGCCATTCTTGCCTTATTCATCTCTCCCAATGGCTGATGTGCTTTACCTGCATGACCAGGTGAATACGTCAGTGCTTCACCAAACCGCTGCCTTGTGTAGGTATCAAACGCTTGTACAGGTATTGTTAGCTTACCTACTTTAATATAAGGCGACAACTGCTCGTCCCATACTTGCGAAGTATCTTCCAAAGACATCCCTTTTTGCTGAAACTGAACTAAGAAATCAAAAGTAGCTTCTCGAGATACCAAGTGTTTTTTCATATTATCTTTTAGATAAGTAGAGGTTAAGCACAATGGTTTTTGGCTTGTAGATGAACTCGTAGGCGCTAAAGCGTACTTCACTGCACGGTCGCCAAAAGCATAAGTCGTTAGGCTATAATAAGTAAGATCTAAAGGACTTGTCTCATGCTTCATCGTTACAATCAATTTTAAAAGCACATGCCAATTAAGGTCTTGGCACAGCTCTTTTAAAGACTTTAAGGGTTGTCTATTATTGAGTAAACCTAGCGCTCCGTGGAAACCTTTCATACTTCGAATAGGCATATACTTAGTACTGACTAATAGAAAATCCTGTCCCCCTCCATCTGTTTGCATCTTAAGCGCAAATCCTCTTACATCTTTTTGATTATCTTTTCGTTCTTTCATACTTGCATTAGAAATGCGAATCCATACATCATACGCTTTGGATTCTTTAAACATCCCTATCCTCAATGATGGTGGTAAATGGGGATTTACTTGAAATCTTCCTTGCAATACAGCTAACGCCTTCGTATGAGCCGATCGTCTGATGCCACTCATGCCATAGTCCTTATACGCTTTTTGCTGCATAAGTCTAATGATATCTTGGGTATAGTGTTCGTTTGCTTCTTTATACATATCTCTTGCCCTCGATGTTTTTGCTTTCATTATGCCACTAGATCCAAGAAAAAATGTATACTGCCTCCAGTCTATCCTATTACCATTACTTTTGAAGTCTGATTATTTTACTAAGCACTATGCATTCATTAAAGTCATTAGTAGTTGGTCTACGCCGTAGACTTCTTCCGTTTCGAAGATTTCTTCAAGTGTTTTTATGTTCTCCTCTAAATGCTCCACATCCTTGGAATACATATGGCTTATCTCCACCATATCTGCATCCGTAAATTGACCTGTTTCTATCCATCTTGCCACCGCAAGTTCCTTAATCATTAGAGTACTCATAATGGCTATCTTTATCTTCGAAGACACCTCATAGTCAAAAACAGACTTCATAAAGTATCTAAATACAAAATACACAAGTATATTTTTGAACTTATACATGTTGTCTTTATAATACGCATTAAACGCCTTATGCTTCTCTGTATAAAAGGCTTCATCCTCTTCACTTTGCCAAAACTTTCGTAACACCTTATCTAACCCTAATGGATCCGTGGTGTTTATATGCTCCAAATCTTTGTATGTCTTAAAATACGCATGTACTTGATTATATTTAATGACTTCATTTCCTTTATATTCATCTAAATTATGGATCAATTTCTCTATAAAACCAC
>JBOFIT010000063.1:0-13539 GCA_051650305.1 Cellulosilyticaceae bacterium | reverse complement strand
TTTATCCCCAACAAACTTGCAACCTCTTTAATGCTATATTGTTTTCCCATATTGTGTCTCCTCCTATTTAACTTATCTTTAGTTTAAACCTTAGTCCAAGGCGAAGGTCAATACAAATAATTTTATTTATAAAAAATCTTTTATTTTAACCGACGTTCACGTCGCCCTTATAACGTAGTGATGACAACTAAACAAGGACAACTATCCATTGCATAAGCTGGTAGTTGCCCTTGTTTAGATTTTAAAGTAACGTTGTAGGAGATAGGTGATGTAATAAAATCTATGGTACGGGCTATCTACCTTATCATAGGCTACTGTGTCTAGCGTTGCTTGCACCATTTCCACTGAGTCTGTGATAATGTTGTCCACTCCTAGTCTTGCCACGTCTCTTACTCGTACAGGATCATTAATGGTCCATACGTGGACTTCTCTTCCCATCTTATTCATAGCTTGTGTGAGGCCTTTGGTTAGTAGGCCATATTCTACTGCTATAAAGTCTACATCGATATTGGTAAAGTCCCCAAATCCAAGGCTTAGGATGTATCCTGCCCTTGTCACTGGCAAGCACTTTTTGAAAGCCTCTACCGCTTCGTAGTTTAGGGAAGATACGACTACTTGTTGTTCCATGCCATGGGCTTCTATTAGTCGTCCTACTTCTACTGCTAATTCCCAGCTATCTCCTGTAGGCTTCATCTCGATATTGAGCTTGATACGATTTTTCGCTACCATTAATGCTTCTTCTAAGGTTGGTATCCCCTCTCCTGCATACTCAGGACTAAAGGATGTGCCGATGTCTACTTTTTGGACTTCTTCTAGTGTCATTTCTTTAATCGTACGTGGGTCACCGGCAAGTCTTTTTAGATTGCTATCGTGGAAGAGTACGACTTTGCCGTCTTTCGTCAGCATGACATCAATCTCTGCATAGTCCGCCTGCTCACCAATAGCGCCTTCAATGGCAGATAGACTATTTTCCGGTGCTTTGATACTACTGCCCCTATGAGCCGTGATGGCAATGTCTTGTGGTGTCATACTGATAGATAATGTACCAAGTGCTATGGCGCCTACTAAGATAGCAAAAAGCGTGATGATAGCTTGTGATACTGTCTTATCGTACTGTTTGGCTACTTGGTACCATTTATATTTTTCATAGTTTGCTACAGGTTTAAACATACGCTGACTTGCACCTTGATATCCATACATATAATAAATCTCTACTAAAAAGGAAATAAACAACGGAAGCATCACTAGACCGAATACCGTTTTTCCTATGACAAACAGTGTACTATACAGATTAATAAAGCCTTCCCCTATCATAGGCCATGGTGTTAAAACTGTAATACCTACTGTCCCCACCGCTACGTATGCAATGAATGCAATCCCTTGTAGCGCTACCATCATAAGTCCCCAGACGACTACAGCCGTTATAAGCTTATACTTGATTGTCTTATAGAGTCGTATGCTTTTTTTGAAGGCTTCTTTTAATGTGCCTTCTTCAATGATAAAAATAGGTAAGGCCAAAAGCCATCTCACAAGTAATATACATAAGCCTAGCATCAGTAGGGTAAATACAGCTGTGCCTTGCCATGTTTTGCACACCGCAAACTTAATGAAAGATGGCACCACCAGTTCTTTAATCATCGCACTGGATAACCCAAGTCCTGTAAGTGGACCTATTATTGCCGCCATCAATACCATTCTGATATGGTATCTACTTATTTTTTTGGGGATAATACGTATGCCATTAATTGCACCTTCTACCAAGCTTACTGGCTGTTGTTCATGGGATTTTTTTGCCATATAGATGAGGACTGCCATTTCGATAAAGATTGCTATAAAAGAAATAGCTACGATACATAGAATGCCTATGATTCCGGGTATGGTTAATAAAAACTTCAACATCTCTGTATTCGTCATTTGCCCAATCCCAGCCTGCTGCATATAGTAATTCAATAACAGATAATTCAAAGGGATAATGACAAATAACGCAAGCATCTTATAAATGATACTAAATAGCACCATGCGCTTACTATTCCACTTGAAGTTTTTAAAGGTATTGATGATTGCTTGTCTCATTATGGCTCCCTTCTCTCTTTACAGTTTTTCTTTCGTTCCTTATATATCCTTTTTAAAAATAATAATTGTTTTAAATAAATCACCATCTATCTTTATCTCTAAAGTACCACCTTGAAGTTCTACAAAACTCTTAGCGATGGCTAATCCTAATCCTGAACCTTCAGTATTTCTGGATTCATCACCTCTTACAAATCTTTCGGTAATGGCATCTGTATCAAAGCTTAGTTCTTCCCTTGCAGTATTCTTTAGTTCAATGTACACCTCTGTATCTGTCTCCTTAACAGTGATGTATGCTCTCGAATTTGGCATGGCATACTTCGCAATGTTATTAATCAAATTATCAAACACTCTGAAAGTTCTCATACTATCTAATGATAAATACACTTTTTGTTCTGGCAACTGCTTTCTAAAGATGATGCCTGCTGCCTCTATCTTATCTTCTAATTCAAAAATCGTCTGCTTGATAAGGGCTACCACATCTACCTGGTCCTTATGAAGTATGATATTACCACTGCTCACTTTACTCATCTCAAACAAATCTTCTATAAGCGTTTGAAGACGTGCTGCCTTACGTTCAAGCACTTCTATATACCCTCTCTTCTTCTCCTCTGAGATATGCTCTTGCTTTAAAAGATCAATATAGGAGATGATGGAGGTTAAAGGCGTCTTTAAGTCATGTGAAACATTAGTGATAAGGTCTGTCTTAAACTTCTGTGCACGCACTTCTTCTTCGATACTCTTCTTGAAGTCTCCTTGAATCACTTGAATGTGTTTTTTCAGGGGTTCAAACATGCCTAAATCCTCTTCTATTACTTGTCCATCTAAGTCACCTTCTGCAAGATTAGACGTACTTTTTAAAAGCTGTTCATAGTAGCTTCTCACATTCTTCAACACCCTTGATGCCAGTACATAAAGTACTATGGAATAAATCACTACACCTATAATCCCCCATACTCCTAGCAACCAAAATGCGCTAAGTATAACGGCATTGATAATAATAGCTCTCAACATGAGACGAATATTCTTCTCTTGTATATTCATACGGCTTATACTATCAACATTTCGTTTTACAAACGCCTTCTGCATAGTATAGCCTTTATACAGTATCAGATTTTCCTTCACGTAATGGTTTACCCCCTTATAAATAATCTCTTTTATTAAAACTACACCCACTAATAAGGCACTAAAATAAAGCATCCACACCAAGCTATTGATTACGAAGATAAAGAATGTATTTTCTATAGGTGTCGCTAATCGTAGCCATGGTAATTGAATGACTATACCTTGAGTGTAATCTCGTATCATATACTCCACACTCGTCAGCTGACATACGATAATCATTGAAACAATTAGCATCAATGCTTCAAATGGTAACTTCATTAACTTTTGTATGCTTGATATTCCTTGCACTAATCTTCTCGGTATCAATGTAAAAATGATAAGTACAATAAAACTCACGCCTATAACATACTGTTCAACGATACGGGTATAGATTGTATAGATCCACTCACCCACATACTCAAAAGATTCTATACTCTTAATGCCATAAAAATAACTCGTATTCTTAATAGGTTTAATAGCCGTATTATTTTCTAGGAACATATGCCTTTTAGTATATTCTTCTTTCATAAGTGCATTGCTTATATCTGCAAAGCTACTCTGCTTAATCGTAAGTTCCCCCCGCTCATCATACGTCATAAAAACATAATAAATATAAGCTTCCTCCAATAGTAGGAGGTCGTTTTTCTCCAGTTGTTTTAATTGTTTCTGATTTATGTTGGTCAATGTCTTATCTAGCACTGCATTAGATGCATAATAATCGATCGCATTACTATCCTGTATAAGCATCTGGAATTCCCTTACTATATCCTGATTAAATTCATCTAACGTATAGTACTCATTGAACTTCACCCCATCGTCTAAGTACACATCTTGTGGACTTAGATCCTCTTCAGTTGCCTCATTCCAAAGTTGATAGTAAAGACCATAGTTCGCTCCGATCATATACTGCTGCGTATACACCTGCTCCGCCATCTCTTTTCCGTTATCTCTTCTAATATTCCTAGCAATCTGTGGGTATAGCAATACCATAATAATTGAAATCCCTACAATGAATACACCAATGCTTATTCGCCATCTGTTTTTTGTTGATTCATGACCCATTTTCTTCTCCACCTTATCCTATGAACGTTCTTCTATTCTTCCTATTCTACCCATTAAACCTTAAGATGACCCACCTATAATTCTTAAGACTTTCTAAAAATTATGCTATAAAAGTTTACATTTACCTTTTCTTGTATAGAATAAGAGAAGTATAAGCGTATAAAAGAAAGGGGATTAGTCAATGAAAGCAAATACCATATTAATTGTAGAGGATGAAAAAGAAATCGCTGATGCACTAAAGACGTATCTCGATAACCAAAATTATCAAGTTTTTATCGCTCATAATGGCGTAGAAGGCTTAGAAATCCTCGAACGTGAAACGATCCATCTAGCTATCGTTGATGTGATGATGCCCGTTATGGACGGCATTACCTTTGTACTTAAACTGCGTGAAAACCATGATTTTCCCGTGATGATGCTCTCTGCCAAATCAGAAGACATAGATAAAATCATGGCACTTAATATTGGTGCTGATGATTATATGACCAAACCTTTTAAGATACTAGAGTTACTTGCCAGAGTGAACTCTCACCTTAGGCGCTACGAGCGTTTCTTGGGTATGTCTAAGCAAACTCCCGAAGATAACACACACCTCTTTCAAGCCGGGGGCCTAAGCCTTAATGAACTTACAAAGGAAGTGTATGTGGATGAAAAATCCGTCAAGCTCACCCCACGTGAGTTCAGTATACTTAGCTTACTCATCCAGAATCAAGGCCGTGTATTCTCCGCTGAAGAAATCTACGAACGTGTATGGAATGAATTAGCTGTTAATACAGATACCATTATGGTTCATATACGTAAAATCCGTGAAAAAATAGAAGTCGACCCCAAAAATCCACGTTATCTCAAAGTGGTATGGGGCGTAGGCTACAAACTCGATAGGCAATAATATTGCCTATCATTTTTTTACATATTTTTTTACATTTATTTAATTTTTACAACTTAATTCCTATATTCAGTGTGCATTTTGTTGACTTTTATATAATCTTTAGTATAATTCACTTAAACATTAGTACGTTTTTTACTTTTACTAATATTTTATTACTAGGGGGATTACTATGAAGAAATTTACTAAAATTTACTCTCGCAAGTCAATCAGCATGCTTGCAGCACTTTCTATCTTTTCTGTAAATGCTATGCCTGTACTTGCAAGCCGTGCACCAAATATCGCCGCACCTTTTACAGGTGATAGTCTACGTGGTGAGAATCAACCTTATGTCTATGGACTTCAATTCAATGACATTCGTAATTGGTCACCTGAGAACTATCAACACTCAGAATACCTACGTGCACATGTGCCACTTCAAAAAAGAATCACACCATTTGCACCTACTCAAGCAAATCCAAATTTAAAATCTGAAGCAATGTACGCTGATATTACTGGCGATTATAATCACGATCCTGGTAACTCAGCTCCTTATACAAATGAATTTAGCCAATACCTTTTCAATTACTGGCAATACTTAGACATCTTCTCTAACTGGCATGGTCACTGGCCTCTCGAGCGCCTGGTAGATGACAACGGTAAGACATTAGAATCTGAAGGTACTACTGTTCACCTTCCTAACCCAGCCTACACCAATGCCGCTCACAAAAACGGTGCCCTTTCTCTTGGTGAATGGTTCATCTGCCGTGCTGGCTCTAAAGTAACTGAGCTTATGGAAAAAGACGAAAACGGTAATTACCCTCTCGGTGAAAAACTTGTGGAAATTGCAGAGTACTATGGCTTTGATGGCTACTTTGTCAATCAAGAAGAACATATCCCTAGAGAAGATGTACAAGAATTCAAGGACTTCCTTAAGTGGCTTCGTAAGCAAGGACTTTACATCATGTGGTATGACACTATTGTAGACTCTGGCCAACTCAAGTACCAAAATACACTTAACGATGCGAACCGTGACTGGCTAGTGGATGAGAAAGATGGCCGTGTACCTTCTGACTCTATGTTCGTTAACTACGGCTGGAATACAAAGACTCCAGTTCAAGCGCGTGACTATGCTGAATCTATGGGAGTTGATCCTTTCGAGACAGTATTCTTAGGTGTTGAATCTGAGAAAAACGGTGGTGTATTCACTCAAAAGGCTCATAACACTGTTAAAGACTTAGATTCTATACTTGATGAGACAGGTAATCCTATCATCAGCTTCGCATCCTTCAAGCCTAGCCAAAGCATCTGGGGTAAAGTAGATCAAGAAAATAACTTTAACGATAAACTTCAGCCACCTCGCCGTGCACGTGATGAATACCAATGGCTCATTGATGAACGTGACCGTATGTACTACACTGGCCCATCTCAAGATGTTACAAAGACAGGTCGTGAATACGCTGAAGCACGTCCTGAACTAGGTATCTTTGAAGCGCCTACTGAATGGAGTGGTGTCGCTCACTACATTGCTGAACGTTCTGTTATCGGTGGCAGCACTTTCCACACTAACTTTAATACAGGTCGTGGTCTTGACTACTATGTAAATGGTGAAGTATCTAATGATGATGAATGGGGTAATATCAATCTTCAAGATATCCCTGTGACATGGCAATGGTGGGTAGAGTCTACTGGCACACCACTTCAAGTAAACTTCGACTTTGGTCGTGAATACAACCAAGGACCAAATGCTGACTATACTGCTGTAGGTGCTTATGAAGGTGGTAGCTCACTTGTCTTTAATGGTACACTTGATGCGAAAAACCTCGTTCGTCTTTTCAAGACTGACTTAAAAGTTACAAATCAAAGCACTGTAGAAATAACTTACAACAAATCATCTATGACTGATGCTTCTACAATGCAATTAGCACTTATCTTCCAAGATGGTGATGAAGCTTCAGACATTGTGTACTTAGATATTCCTGAGTCAAATGTAGAAACAGATGGCTGGGTAACAGCTTCTATTGACCTATCTGACTTCAAAAAAGAAACAATCGCTACTATAGGTATTGCTTTTGATAATAACGATGAAGTAATTGAAGACTACCAAGTCAATATCGGTGGCCTTCGTGTATTAGATGGCAAGAATTACACACCTAATGCACCTAAAGACTTTGAAATCGAAGAAGTATTCAATACAGGTGAAATGACTGTTTCATGGGATATCGAAGACTTCGACCGCGTACAAATGTATGAAATAACAGGTGTTACTGAAGATGGTGAAAAAGTATTCTTAGGTGGTGCATATGATGAAAATTATTACATCAAACCACTTATCGATCAGACTACTTTTACTTCTCTTGAACTTGTAGCTGTAGGCAAAGATGGTTCTAAGAGTCGTCCTACTACACTAGACATTGCACACCATGCTGCACCTGAAATCATCTCAGCTGTACCAAGTGAAGGTGAACTTACACTTACTTGGGCGAATCCTTCTGCTTCCTTTACTAATATGCATATTGAAGTAGAACTTGATGGTGAAGATGATCACTCTTATGAAGTGACTGTACCAAGTAGCGAAACTTCAGTTACACTTTCTATTCCTCAAATAGATGGTGAACGCTTTGTCGCTACACTTACACCTCTTTCTAAAAAGAAAGAACTTCAATCCGTCTCAATCTCTGGGCGACTTGTAGACAACTATGTGGCACCTTATATGGGTACATTCCATAACTTCACCCTTAAAGGTAATCACGTACGTATGACTACTCCTTATAGCCCAGACTGGCGTTATGTATCTGTCTATGAAAATGGTGAGCAACTTCTTTTATCACACAAAAACCCACCAACACTTGTAGAAAAAGGTCAACGCGCAAAAGTAGAGCTTGAATTTTTACCAATCAAAGGAACTGATAGTATCATCGCTGTTGTCCTTGAAGACTACTCAGGTAACGTGTCAGCTCCTAGCTACTTCCATTGGAACGGTACATCAAGTACCCCTGTAGCAACAGAAGATGTGCCAAGTGAATACCTTGTAGATTAATAAACCAAAAGACAGGAGGTAGGGAATGAGATTCCCTACCTCCTGTCTTTTATTGTTCTATGCTTCAAAGTCTTGATAATGCTCTTTAAGCTTATAAAGTCTTTCTTTAAGTTCTACGACTACCTGTGCATAAGCTGGGTCGTCATAGACGTTGCGTACTTCTTCCTCATCTTTTGTAAGGTCGAAGAGTTCCCATTGTGGCCATTCACAGTTTTCAACTTCTTCTAAGTAGCTTCCATCAAAGTTACGTGCCTTATCTAAATAACAAATGATCTTGTACTCTGGTGTACGAATACCATAGTGTGGTGATACCCCGTGCTCGCCACGTGTCACCCAGTAACGGTAGTACACGCAGTCTAACCAATCTTCTGGCTTATCTCCTTCTAGAATTGGCTTGAAGGTCATTCCTTGCATTGCTTCTGGCACTTCAATGCCACAGTAGTTAAGGAAAGTAGGTGCAAAGTCTAAGTTACAGATGATTGAATCGTCAATGACTGTATGTGCTGGAATTGTGCCAGGATATGCCATAAGGAAAGGCATACGAAGTGACTCTTCTAACATATAGCGTTTGTCGAACCAGCCATGGTCACCTAAGAAGAAACCTTGGTCTGATGTATAGATAACGATTGTATCTTCCTTAAGTCCACTTTCTTCTAAGTAATCTAGCATACGACCGATGTTATCATCTACTGATGCGATACATCGTAAGTAGTCTTTCATATAACGTTGGTACTTCCACTTCTTCTCTTCTTCTTTTGTAAGCCCTTCTGGAGTTGGACCTTTAAGGTCATACTCTGTAAGTTCTTCAATTCCCATTAAATTGTACTTAACAGCGTCACTTCTACCTTCATAAGTATCATTGAAAGTCTCTGGATATGGCACGTCTTCTTGGTACATATCCATATGCTTTGGATGTGGCTGCCAGTTACGATGTGGTGCTTTGTGGTGGCACATCATGAAGAATGGCTTATCCTTATCTCTATTCTCAATCCAGTCAATCGTAAGATCTGTTACGATATCTGTTGCATAACCTTCATACTGTGTTTCTTCTCCCATAAGATATGTCTTAGGGTTGAAGTATTCACCTTGGTGAGGGAAGATGTTCCAGTGGTCGAAACCTGTAGGGTCATTGTTGCCCCCATGCCCTAGATGCCACTTACCAATGATAGCTGTCTGATAGCCATTACGTTGAAATATTTTAGGCATGGTCTCTTGTCTGCCATCAAGATGTGTCTGAAGTGTCTTTACCCCATTAAGGTGACTATGCTTACCTGTAAGGATAACCCCTCTACTTGGTGCACAGATAGAGTTAGTACAGAAGCAGTTATCAAAACGTGCGCCCATATCTGCTAAGCGGTCCATTTGAGGTGTGGTATTAATCTTGCTACCATAGCAGCTCATGGCGTGAGCTGCATGGTCATCTGTCATAATGAATAAGATATTTGGTCTTTTTTTCATGATGTTCCCCTTTACATGTTGAAGTTATACGTTAAACTAAAACTTCATCCCTAGTGTTAAGATTTCTTTTTTACCTAAAGTGATTGTTCTCTCTACTTCTTTTACTACCGTTTCTTCCAGTAAATCTGTCTCATGAAGTGCCACTGGTGTTACGACTTCAAGTGTTGCTTCACTCTCTGCTAAGTTGTACCATCTTGATACGATTTCGCCTGTCACTTCACTTACTTTAAGTGTAGAAGGAACCACTGTTACATGATTTGCCTTAAGGAACTGATAGCCAGCTGGTAGTGTACCTGCCTTAACTTCTGTTGCTTTTGTAAGCCAATCTACTTGGTATTGGTACGCTTCTTTATAAGATACATAGGCGTCTTCACCTGCACCATGTGGTATGATAGCGAATGCTACTTCTCTTCTACCTAAGCACTGTGCTTCTGGTGTGTGGAATACACCCCAGTCACCTAGTTCTCTCGTACCTCTGTGAATTGTCACAGCGATGGTGTTTTTACCATCTTGAAGTACTTCGTATTCACAAAGTCCTTTGTTTGCAATGGTTAAACCACAGCTTTCAGTATGTACGTTGATAAATGCTTGTTGATGCTGTGCATTACATGGGTTTTTCCATACTTTAGTTGGTGTCGTGTCTCGCTTTGCCACTTCGAAGATAGAATCTGCGTAGTGGTATGGTGTATCAAGACCTGTCTCGAAGCATACACGAAGTCTATGGTCAAGTGCTTCATTGTTGAATGCAGTCTTTACTTGAACGTGACGTGATGCTCTATCAAATGTGTAGAAAGTCTCGATGGTCATAGGGATAAGCTCTGTACCACGAGATGCCTTTCTCTCTTTGAACTCTACTAAGTCTTCGATTTCTTGGTCTAGAACTTCGTTTGCCTTAGAAGGAATCATCATCGTATGTGTGACTTTAACTACTGCACGGTATGGCTTGTCTTCTACCACTTCTACTGATGCCTCACTACCTTTTGTTGTAATCGGTGTATCATCTAGTGGCATAAAGAAGATGTACTCGTTACCGATGTCGCCACAATCTTCATAGATTCCTAGGTTGTCAAAGGTATGTCCACTTACTTTATCTAATAATGTTAATGAACCGTCCCTCTCAAATGTTGCTTTAAGGACTGGTGTCTCTACGACGTTGTCAGCTTGCACAAGAGATGTATTTTCTTTTACTGGTGTCTCTTCTACAAGGGCAAAGCTTTCCCAACCAAAAGCAGGAATATCTTTCACTTCAAGTGTTACTTTTACACGCTTTGCAATGTATGGTTGACGGAATTTATCTTTTGGAAGGTCGTAGTTGAAGCGATTTGGTATTTCTTCCACAGTTCCTTGTATCTCATTGCCCATCTTATCCACAATTTTGTAAGTTGGTAACACACGATTGTGCATATCTTTTACGATTTCTGGCACTGTACCTGTCTTGAAGTAGCGCTTCATCACTTCAACTTCTACTTCAACAACACCACTTCTATCCCATCCAGATGTATTCACTACCATAAATGGCTGTGCACCTTCTGCGAATGATGTGGTATCTACTTTAGCTTCAAGATAGTTCATACACTCACTGATAATGTGAAGTGCTACATTTTCTGCTTTCTCAAAACGTGTCACCATCTCACGGTGTACATCATCAATACTACAACCACAGATACTATCATGTGGGTGATTTTGCATCAGTAGTTTCCATCCATATGTAAAGAGGTGATGTGGATATACCATACCTTCTTTGTGTGCCATGGTAGCGATTGGCTCTGCGATCTTCTCAAAGAGCATTTGGCAACGTGCATTCATTTGCTTAATGTAGATACGTGCTGATGCTGTATTCGCTAGGGTATACCAGCCTTCTGTCTCTTGGCTACGAAGTTCACCTTTGATGGTGCTTAAGTCTTCTGGCACTTCTTTACTTACAGCTTCGATGTACTCCATGAAGTTTGAGTGGATGAACTCTACATCTGGGTAAAGTTTCTTCGCTGTCTCAATCGCTTTTGAAAGGTCTGTCTGTACTGGCTGATGGTCACAACCATTCATGTAGAGAAGGTGGTCTGTACTTGCATACTTAGAAGCATCTGCAAGACGCTTCTCCCAATATGCTTTTGCTTCTTCGGCGTCTACTGGTACTTCGATACCGTTGCTATACCAGTTAGCGAATAAAACTGCTAAAACAGATGAACCGTCCCCTGACTCCCAGTACATCTCTGAGTATGGAGATTCGTAGCTTTCACTATCACTTACTTGGTTGTTGAAGCCAGTAGGTTTTACACCACGACCGAATACTGCTGTATCGATTCCTGCTTTTTTGAGCATTTGTGGTGCTTGTCCCATATTACCAAATGAGTCTGGGAAGTAGCCTACTTTACATACTTTACCTCCGTACTGACGTGCAAGCTTGTGACCCATCTGTAAGTTACGTACGTTGGCCTCACTACTTGTGAGGAATTCATCTTGTAGGATGAACCAAGGACCTACATGGATGCGCTCTTCTTCGATGAGTTTGATAAGACGTGCTCTATTTTCTGGTCTTACTTCTAAGTAGTCTTCAATAAGAAGTGTCTGCCCATCTAAATGGAAGCTCTTGAACTCTGCATCTTTTTCTAATGTCTCAATAAGTGTATCCATAAACTCTACGAGAAGCATATGGTGTTTTTCATATGGTAAGTACCACTCTCTGTCCCAGTGGCTGTGTGAGATAATATGCGCTTTTTTCATGTCTGTCCTTCTCCTTTTCCTTATCTTTTTACTTGGTATCCACAGTAGTCTAGTAATAACTCACAGAACATTGCATTTGCCCATGAGAACCATTCTCTTGTGTACTCTTCTGGATTGTCTACATTAAAGCCTTCATGCATCAGGTTCTTGCCACCATCTGTTGACTTCATCACTTCTAAGATAGCTTTCTTGTACTCTGGGTCTTTGTTTGTAAGACCTTGCATCGCAAGAGAGATATGCCAGATATAGTTTACTGGTGTATGTGGACTACCGATACCTTCTGCAGCTGTACCTTTGTAGAAGTATGGGTTTACTTCGCTAAGGATCATTCTTCTTGTGTTTTGGTATACTTCATCATCTTCTGATACGTAGCCTAAGTAAGACATCGCAAGTAAGCTTGGTACGTTAGCATCATCCATTAAGTTGTATTGACCAAAGCCGTCTACTTCGTAAGCGTATACTTTACCGAATTTGTAGTGCTCTACTGTCGCATGCTTTTCGATAGCTTCTCTGATTTCTTTTGCAAATGCTGCTGCTTCTTTTGCAAGTACATCATCACCCAGTACTTCTGTAGCGATCTCTGCTAAGTACTCAAGTACGACTACTGCAAACATGTTTGATGGGATGAGGTAACCATACATACATGCATCATCACTTGGTCTGAATCCTGACCATGTAAGACCGATATTTGACTTTACAAGTGCACCTTTACCATCTCTTGAAAGTGTATCTGTGAAGTAGCAATTGTGTCTCTTGAATGAGTATGGAGATTTATTCTCATGGTCTTGCTCTGTGCGCCATACTTCTAGAATGCGGTTCACTGCTTCGATGAAAGTTGCATCGAATTGACCTGTACGGCCTGTGTTTTTCCATAGTAAGTATGCCATTTGGATTGGGAAGCATAGTGAGTCGATTTCGTATTTTCTTTCCCAGATCCAGTCACATGTATCTGTCTCATCTTTTTCCCAACAGTTACCGTTAGCTTCTTCGTTGAAAGCGTTTGCATATGGGTCGATAAGGATACACTGCATTTGTCTTCTTACAAGACCTTCTAGCATATCTGCGATTTCTGGGTCTTTTTCTGCAAGTACATAGTATGGTCTAAGTTGACATACAGAATCACGTAGCCACATCGCTGGGATATCCCCTGTGATAACATAAGTTGTACCATCTTCCATACGCTTTACTGTTGTATCTAATGTATTTGTATAGCAGTTCT
>JBOFIT010000062.1:0-3029 GCA_051650305.1 Cellulosilyticaceae bacterium | reverse complement strand
ACCAGCCCTTGCCTATAAAATTGATTGATATACCGACTAATAGATTCTGTTTCATATTTTTTCATAAATTTCGTACTCCAGCAGCTTCGTTTTTAAAATTAAGTCATCTCTTTGTGTCTCAGAAAGTGGTGTCTCAGATGTATGTTGTAAGCGGGTCATAGAGTCTTCATATTCCTTTACGAGTCCATCGGTATACTGGGATAAGGTTTGTGGGAAGACGTACTTATTAATAAGAAGTCCGAGTACACAACCTACCACGGTAAAGAAGATACGGAGTATAAGGGTATCAGTACCAGCATTACCACCCATAGCCACACTTCCTAATGCAGATACGGCAATAAGTGCAGTGGAGATGTAGTATTTCTTCATGAAGAGATTGATGTAAGCTAAGAAGATCGTGATATTTAAACGTATCATGTTATCTTCAACTACAGCGAAGATAGGTACAAATAAGAGAATACCTAAAAAAGTACCGATAATACGATCAAAAGCTTTCTTCTTTGTGCCATCCATATAAGGTTGAATGATGGCGATGAGCGGGAAGATCATCCAGCGTCCATAAGTTAAGCTCCATAAATCAGATAATAAGATGATGATACTTAAAGAAACAGCTACTTTTAAAGCGAATTTAAATGTAGGCGAATGGGGTTCAAGTGGTTTGAAAAATGTTCTAAATGAACAAGGTGCCTTATCTGCATCAGGTGTAGCATTACCTATAGCATCAAGTGCTTGTGGTAAATCCTTAATAGCGTCAAGGAGTGGATACAAGCGTTCTTCAGGCATAGCATTGTGCAGTGTATCCCAAAGAGAAAGGATGCACTCCTTAGTAGCAACTTTATCACTTGTGCTATAGAAATAAGCATCTAATTGCTGTAATAAGTCTTTAAATTGCGTAAGATAATCTTTTTCTTGTGGTGTTAAAGCACTTGTAGACAGACTGCATAAAGCTTTATATAAAGCTTCAAGATTTAAAACCACTAGGAGTTTACCTTTATTTTCAGGTAAGAGAACTTTACCCTTCCCACGTGTATCGTATAAGGCTCTAACAATTGGTTTTGTCAGTGGATAAATAGCCTTAGGGGAAGCATCTGTGACAGTCCCATTTAAAATACCATCTAGCTGCTGCAAGACGAAAGCGAGTAATTGCTTCTTTGTATGGAAGACTGTCTTGTGGAAGCGACCACGATTAAGCACCAATTGGATGAGTAAAATATAAATGCATCCAACAAAAAGCGCGACCATTCTAAGTGGTAGTGCACCAAGTGGCGCAGGGGCAGAAAGTCCCATAAACATGTAGCCAAGTAAAAATGGGAAATACATATTTTCTTTGTAGCTATGGCAGCCTTCATAAACAATGAAAAAGATAACGACTAAGTTAATAACTAGCCCTAAAATCGGATTCAGATTCATAAAGGTGGCTGCTACACCAAGAGTAAGTAGAACAAGTGAAATGTAAAAAGTCTTTTTCACTAGATTTTCCTTTAAATCAATAGCAACTAAACTTAATGCCATAACAACAATTGATACAGCAACAATTGAGTTAGACATTCCAAATATTTTAGCAAAAATATTAATGAATATTGAGTTGGCTATGAAGGTTAAAGTCTGTGTGATAAATTGTTGTCGCGTAATAAAAACACCTCCAAATAATTAGTTGATATGTCAACTAATAAGATACCAAAAAATAATTGATATGTCAACTAATTTAAAATGATTCATAGGAATAGATAAATTTTGTGATATTTCATAAAAAGTATGAAAAAAAGGATGTTAAGCATGTGATACAAGAGGTATTTTTCTCAAAACAAGGTACTGTTTATACATGAAAGACTGCCTTATACTTGTTTTAGAGATAATAAAAATACAAGGAGCTAAGAAAATGAGAGAGAAGAAAAAGACACTATGGACCAAAGATTTCTCATGTATTACAGGAGCAACAATTTTATCAGTGATAGGTGGGGAAGCGATGAACTTACCCCTAAGTTTGATGGTGTTTGAAGAGACGCAGTCTACACTGCTTGCAGCCATATTATTAATCTGTGGGATGCTACCAGATGTGATTTTACCTATTATCGTGGCACCTTTAATCGATAGGGGAAGTAAGAAAAAGTGGATTGTTAGCTTGGATTTACTGATGGTAGGGTTATATATAGCTATGGGGATGTGGACGATGACCCATGATTTTCAGTATGGGATGTATGTGCTATTTGTATTAGCCATAGGGACAATTTCGGTATTTTATAGCTTAAGCTTTAATGCATGGTATCCCGACTTGATTCCAGTAGGGTTTGAGCAGAAAGGTTTTGCTGTAAGCGGTACGATTTATCCTTTCATCACCATCTGTATGGCGCCAATTGCTACATTTCTTTATGAGAAAATAAGCATAAGCAATCTGTTTTATCTAGTGGCAGGCTTAACGTTACTTGCAGTTGGGATTGAGATGTGTATTAAGGAAATAAGAAAGGCTGCATCGGAGCAGTATACATTCAAGATGTATGTGGCAGATATCAAAGAAGGGTTTACCTATCTTAAAAAGGAGAAGGGGATTAGAAATATCTATACATATATGAGTATTACCAATGGTGCATCCCATGGGGTAGGGGTTATGACACAGGCTTACTACCAGACACAACCATGGTTATCGGTGACGATGTTAGGGTTCTTAAAAAGTGCAGAGATGATAGGGCGCGTTATTGGAGGAAGCATTCAATACAAGTGCCAGATACCCGTCAATAAACGTTATACGTTTACGAAAGCAGTGTATAGTGTATACGATATCATGGATGGTGTGTTGCTCTTTATGCCATATCCATTGATGATACTGAATCGCTTTGTGTGTGGCACATTAGGGAGTATGAGTGCAACTATTCGTTCGGTAGCCATTCAGTCGTATTTGCCAGCACAGATGCGGGCAAGGATACAGGCGTTGTTTGGTGTGATTTTTGCTCTAGGCGGTATCTTTTTCCAATTAGTAGCAGGAGTGCTGGGGGAATGGATCCCTTATAGAATGGTAGCACTCTTATTAGGCA
>JBOFIT010000061.1:0-4011 GCA_051650305.1 Cellulosilyticaceae bacterium | reverse complement strand
TTAATTGACTGTGTACGCTTTTCTACTCCCAAATTGAAGTAGCCTATCTCTTTTTCTCTACAACTCTGATACGCCTCAAATACGCTTCTGAGCTTATCACTATCTACACCTTCTTCTTCCTTTATAAGTGAGAAAGTATCCTTGATATCCCCTATGCTTATAATGCTTTTTAATTGATAAAGTAAGACCATAAGTAGAATATGATCGCGTGTATATTTTTTCTTTGTTGCTGGCATAATAACTTTATCTTTTGTATAGTTATTAATCATTGTCTTTGTAAGTAACTTGTCTTCCTCATAACGCTTCGTATGACTCAGCTTGCTTTCAAATAAAGTAATGAGCTGATCCATATATAAATCTATATTTGGTATGTCCTTTAACTTAATCGTTTCCTCGAGGTCTAAAGCCTTCACTTGCTCCTCTAACCATTTGCCGTCCATCGCTATTTCCTCCTTTGTAGAGACTCTATTCTTTCTTTTATCATACAAGATTTCTTTATCCAAGACAAGGCAAATTATATTTATTACTATATTGACCAATACATGTATAGTATGATATATTATGATTATAATAACAAGTAGTTATTAATACTACTTAATATAGTTAGGGGATGTTTTTATGAAGTCATACGTTAGAGAACCCATTAATGCATATACACATTTACTAGGAGCTGCACTCTCTTTTGTCGGAACTATTTTTCTACTTATTCAAGGTGGTAAAAGTTCACCACTTACGACAACTGTTGCTCTATCTGTCATTATCTTTGGACTAAGTATGGTAGCACTCTATACTACCAGTGGTATTTACCACCTGGTTCAAGCGAAAGATAGCGTCCTACTTAAACTAAAAAAACTAGACCATTCTATGATTTTTATACTCATCGCTGGTTCTTATACACCATTTTGTATGCTTAGTCTTACAGGCGTATGGCGTTGGAGTATCATTGGTATCGTTTGGAGCCTAGCACTCGTAGGTATTACCTTAAAAGTCCTCTGGATTGATATGCCTCGTTGGCTCTCTACTGGATTTTATATTGGGATGGGATGGGTTGCATTATTTGCACTGAATCCACTTTACCACTCTCTTTCTAATGGTGCCTTTACTTGGTTGGTATTAGGCGGTGTTATGTATACGATAGGTGGTATTATCTATGGTCTTAAGAAACCTAACATTTCCAAGACTTTTGGATTCCATGAGCTTTTCCACATTTTCGTCATGCTCGGAAGCTTCTGTCATTATTGGTCAGTATTTAGATATATTTTGTGATAATTAAAAGGAGGTAGTCATCTACCTCCTTTTGTTTATGCTTTATTACCCTCTAATTTGTCTGTATGCATTCGCCATTGTTACTTGCATATAAGGTACAAGCCAGAAGTAACCAATACCAAATGTAAGACTTGCAAGCATTCCCCATCCAATGAAAGAAAGATCCATAATGAATAAATCCATTTTATGACCTTGTGTAAGACGCTTACTTTCATTTAAAGCTTCTCTTACACCAATCTCAGGATTTTCTGCAAGTACATAGAATGCTAAACGGTAGCTATATCCTTTGATAATACCTGGAATAATTAATAATAAACTCCATAACCATGTCCAAAGTGCTACCCACCAGAAAAGTCCTATTGCACTACTAAAATTTTTAAAACCAATAAATGCATCTTCTACATCTACTTTTGTACGATCAGATACTTTAAGACTTATAATTGCCATTGCTAATGAAAAAGGTCCAATAATAAGAATATAAGCAATGCCTCCTAACCATGGAATCATATTTGTAAAGAACATGATTGCCATTACAATTAGGAACACACCTCCTACTCTTGCCCAATTACCTTTGAGCATATCTTTTGCAGCTTCTTTTGCTCCTACTCTGTTAAACATAAAAATCCCCCTTATTATTTTTTTATAATATCCCACCTCATATATATGCCAAGCATCTCCCTTATATGTAAGTGAAATCATTATTTATATAAAAAAGAAGCTATGTATAGAGTTGTTATACGCTAGCTTCTTCCTTATGTCATGTCACGTGTATATGTCTATAATTATATCGAAAAAAAGTGAGGCATAGCCTCACCTTTCTCTATCATAAATAAATTATTTACGAGTTACGTTAGCAGCTTGTGGTCCTCTGTTGCCTTCAACGATTTCGAATTCAACTTCTTGACCTTCTTCTAATGTTTTGAATCCTTCAGATTGGATAGCTGTGAAATGTACGAATACGTCATCTCCATCTTCTCTCTCGATGAAACCAAAACCTTTTTCTGCATTAAACCATTTAACTTTACCTGTCATTGCTAGGCCTCCTTAAAAAATAAACTTTTTATTGCTAAAACACTGTACCAACAAACGCTTTCGGTCCTGGATTTGTTTTAACAAAAGGCCTACCTTCGTTTTTGTTTCCAATATTTTAACTTACATTCTTAGAATAACATACTCAATATAAATAATCAAGTTAAACTGTTCTAATTTTTTGTATAATATGCTAAAAAACTATAACAGCTTATTTTATTATTTCTACACAACTTTATTCCTTTTGTTTTATAAAAGTCTCTATACTTTCTGTGATAGGTACGCCTTGTACATCGATAGCATATAAATAAAGCTTACTTTCTGCTATCCAAAAATTCATTTTTACTTTTTCTGTAGCTTCATCTTTCATACGCGTGATAAGAATTTCTGTAGGTTGCAATACCTGATAATATTGTCTATCCCATAAAGAATCTAATATGCTATCACTTAATTGTCCGTCTCTAAACTTTAGTACTCGCTCGTCTTCCGATATCCATTCACCATTTAATACTTCATAGACTTCTTCATTAGATTTTAAAAGCTCTTTATCCATAAAACTAGTCGTATAACCTAATCGCATTTCTTGTACACGCTGATATTTATCAAAAATAAAAATTAACTGCTCTGTTACAATACCAAAATGATTGGTCTTGCCTCTATTAATTTTCACATGATGATTATCTTCTTCTATAATATCTTGGTTAAAAATACTTCGTATTTTACTAAGACTATCTCCGATAGCAATGCCATGCAGGGTGTACCCTTTCTTTAGAATTTTAATGGATGTAATTTCCCTTTGATCATTCTTTTCTAGATAAATCCCTTGTTCCTTGGGTATGTACTGTAATTTAGATGGTATATTTTCTATAGCTATTCCTAAGATTGTTTTCAGCTCTTGGTTTTGTTTTGGCGCCATCCCACTTATACAAATAATTATAATAATGCCTATAGTAATACTATAAATAATCTTTTTACTTAACATCTTTTTTCCCCCATGTAATATAAAGTTTTTCAAGTATATCATAATTGTAAATTTTTTACAATTAAATTTTGTTGTCGATTTTTAAGTCTTTCAACAAAATTCATGAAGTTTTTTTGCATAACAAAAAGCCCTTACCAAATGATAAGGGCTTTTCCATCGATGCGGATAAAGAGAGTCGAACTCTTACGCCAAGGGCGCTAGATCCTAAGTCTAGTGCGTCTGCCAATTCCGCCATATCCGCATAATCGAATCTTTATTTAGTTTACCTTATTTTTACCAAAATGTAAATAGCTATTTTGGTTTTAAACAAATAAAAAACTCTAGTTATTACTAGAGTTTTCTTAATGGAGGGAGAAGGATTCGAACCTTCGAAGGCGGAACCAACAGATTTACAGTCTGCCCCCTTTGGCCACTCGGGAACCCCTCCATATTAATTATAAATAAGGCAGCCACCTACTCTCCCGGTCCGTCTCCAGACAAGTACCATCGGCCGCTTAGGTCTTAACCTACGTGTTCGGTATGGGAACGGGTGTGTCCCCTAAGCGCATCGCCACCTTAAAATGTTGAGCTTGTACTCTCAAAAACAAATACTATTTCGATAGTTAAAACTTGGATTTTAAATCCCATTTAACCTTTTTCAGGTCAAACCCTCGAACCGTTAGTATTGGTCAGCTACACATGTTACCATGCTTACACCTCCAACCTATCTACCTCATAGTCTCTAAGGGGTCTTA
>JBOFIT010000060.1:0-36933 GCA_051650305.1 Cellulosilyticaceae bacterium | reverse complement strand
AGCTGCTAGTATTGCGCTCTAAGGGACAGGGTGTACACATTGGAAGCTTCATTGGTAGTCTTCTTTAGAACTGCTTAGTGAAGTGAATCGAATGCACTTAGGAGGGTGTCTGAGACGAAGTCGAGTTCGCGACGTTATGAGATGAACGAGCTTAGCAGTTCTTAGAAGACGGACACGAAGCTGAAGATGTGTAACACCCTGTCACAAGGCTTATACTCAAGCGAGTTTCCTACCAAATAGGTGCCTGATGATTCATCGAATACCCATCACTTCGTACATCACTCATATCAATCCCTGTTTCTTTCTTATCAGTTGCACTAAGTTTTTTGATGATCCCATAAGGTGTATCGACAGATAGCTTATCTCCTTGTCCTGTAATGACCCACAGCACCTTGTAGCCCCTTGGGATAGTGGTAAGCTTCGCCTCACCTTGCCCATCTGTAAAATAAACAAGAAGCTGTATATTCGCTTGATTCCCATAGTCAAATACAGGACTGAACTTAGTCCCCCCACCTTTTGGTAACCTTTCTTTCAAGTCTCTCGCTGACTTCACCACGTAGGTTCTTTGTATCCTATCATCACACTCAATCACTGTGAGACCATGACGATAGATACGTACCAGATTCAGTACTTCTTGCATGGCTTGGTCGAAGTCTTCCTGGCTCATACTTGTGCTCATATCAAAGGCTACCGCAAGCTGTGCTTGATGATTTGGCAAGTTCCCTCTTAAGTCCAACCTCTCTGGTTGCCTTCTACTTCTTCTTGTAGTGGTCTTTTTCTTACCCATAGCCACACTTCCCATCAATTGATGAAGATACTGATGCCAAGGCACTTCGCCTTTACTACTGGCGAACTTCTGAATCATCGCTTCAAGATGGGGTGATGCCTTTCCAAGCTGTGCTTTCTCCAATGCTTGTTCTGTAAAATCATAGAGGGTACGCTCATCTATCTGGTCTGAAGATTCCCACAAGGTATGGATATTTTCAGCGTCATATAGATCATCTTCCATTTGTTCCTCAGACGCTTCTGTATCATGTTCCTCCCCTTCGTCATCTTCTTCTAGTAAATCAAAAGCTAACTGCAATTGTTCCACATAGTATTCGAAGCTTTCATAGGGCGGGAGCTTAAGTTGATACTTGTTGTTGATTTTTTCCAAGGTTAAGGCATAGGGTGGCAAATAATCTAAATAATGATTGACCACTAAATCCATTGCTGTATTGATTGCTAGGCTACTGTACTTTTCTTTCACTTCCTCCCCTCTTATAAGGTGGAGTGCTAGAATATGATGAATCTCATGTTTGATACTTGTGGCCCTTTGCTCCTTCGTAAGGCTTAGAAAAAGTGATGGATTAAATGCCATCACATACTTTGCCCCTTTGAAGTAAACTGCTGTGGGATGGCCTATATCCTCCTTAATTTCCCTTCCCATCTGAAAGAGAAAATAACTGTAAAACTGCTCCCCTTCTTCCATCAGATAAAGCGTGGCTTGGTCTACACTTTCCCAGAAAGCTTTTCTATCTTGTCGTTCTTCTTGTTGTTCAACATAAGTTGCCACAGTCTCATCCCCTTATCTTGCCATAAGCCTCAAAGTAAGCTTCTACAAAGCTTTCATTTTCAAGTGCCACTTGATAAATCCCATCATAACTTCGCTTCATTTCTTTCATCATCCCTACTTTTAAATCTAGCGGGTAATGATTTAAAAACATCATCAAGCGTTCTACCAGTTCACTCCCACACTGTGGTGCCATCTGTAATGTATTGACCATTTCCCTTAGCACATTGTGGGCAGCTAAATGTAGTCTAGTATGACTTTCTGCTTGGATGCGTTGGATCACTTCATCCGTTAGCCCATCTCCCTCGCATACATCTTGATAACTTATCAGTGGCTTGTAGTCTGCTTCTATAAAGCTTAAAAATGCTTCTGCAATGACACGCCCTACATTACCTTTTAGCACATTGAGAAAGACACTACGCGGGATGCTCTCATCTTCTTTGTAACACTGATAGCTCTTAGAAATACGCTCATAACTTCTAGGCGTTGCACATAAGTCCTCTGCATTTTTCTTATATAAGTATTCTGGGAAAGTAGCAATAAAAGCGATGACTTTTTCATCAATACCCGCATCCATCGCCCACTGTGTCCAACTGGTAACATCACTTTCCATCTGAAGCCATACAAAGCGATTCTCCTGTGCTGGGTCCATCTCTACAACTTGGTAGTCAAAGTCTACACTATACTTATTAGTAGGGTTCATGGCTGCGATAATCTTCACATCTTCTGGCAGATGATACCCGTTGATTTCTCGGTTAAGGATAAGATTCATCAACTCCTGTTGCACAGCATGCTCACAGCGATTGATTTCATCGATGAATAAAAGTACTTCTTTCCCCCCACTTCTCGCTTCGTCTATTTGTCTTAGTTTGTGGTGAACCGCATAGACAGTTGTCTTCTTCGTGCTATCACCATACGCTACCGTATAGTCTTCAACTATAGGCAGTCCACCGATCTCTCCTTCTTTAAGTAAGTTACCATCTATAGTAATAAGTACCCAGTCTTTTGCCTTTGCAAGCTGCTTCGCTAAAGCAGTCTTACCGATACCACTTTCTCCAACGATAAGCGGTACATCCCCACACGCTAATACTAACGCCACACTTTTTAATGTCTCTATAAAATTCATGCGTTTTTCTCCTATTCCATCTTCAGTCTTTCATCTACTGCTATTTTCTTCGCCTGTTTACTCCCATACTGATAAATAAGTTGCATCTTATCTATGGGCATGATACTACTTTTCACGTCCAGTGTCTTACAATTCAGCAAATCACGTATATACTTCTCTTCTACTTGCTCCTGCTTGATAACTTCTATTAGGGCTTCTTCGACTTCTTCTTTTGTCAGCTGCTGTGCCACGTATTTAATCACTAAGCTATTGACCTTTAGGAAGCCTAGTATCTCTTCTTTTGTAAGCTCTATCATCAGGCTCACGGCTGCTTCATTATCTCGTACTGCCATCGTTCTTACATCGCTATCTTGCTTTTCTATATAGCGTAACATCCCATAGTCTTTGCTTACCGCCACTTGCTGCACCGCTCTACTAGGGGTCTTGATATATCTAATGGCATCTTCATTTTTCTCCACCGCTAAGAGCTGCATCTCTTCACTTGGCTCTTTCACATATTGAATAGCCCATCCACTTTGTTCTAGCGCTTGTCTGACTACTTTTTCAGTCGGTGCTTTCATATCTTGTAGCAGTGCCCATCCGCCTTCTAAGGCCATACACATCATCTCTTCTGTAGGTTCTTGGATAAATCTGATGGCACGTCTATTATTCTCCAGTGCTAACCTTTCTATTTCTGGGGTAGGATTTTTTATATATTGCAACGTCAGCCCATTGTTTGTAACAGCTAATCGTTTCATTTCATCAGTAGGGTTTGGAATCGTCTTGATCACACTTGGATTCATAGCAATCATTTTCAACATTTTTGCTTCTTCCATCATCATCCCTTCTTTCTAATTGAGTATTATTATTAATTAACATTCTATCTCTTTATCTGTTTATTGTCTACTATAAAAAAATACCTTTTCAATGTTTTACCACTGAAAAGGTATTTGCTATCTGAAATGTAATTGTGCTTCTGCACGTCTACGCTTACCGAGATAATTCACCGCACGCATCTTGCATCTGCCTAAATCTTCATAGTTGCTAAAATGAAGCATATCCATCATAAGAAACAGCGTATCCATCATAAGGTACTTTAAGTCCTTTGCATTTTGCTCATCGGCACTTGCAAACACCTCATCTGTAAAGCTTTCAAGTAGTGCTTCTAACTTTTCTTTCTTTGCTGCCATCTTCTTCTGAAGCTCTTCCTTCTCCACTTCCATACCTTCTTCTGTCCACTTGGCGAAGTAAGCTTCAATTTCACCATTTAAGGCTTTGTAATCTTCATAAATCTGCAGTAGTGTCATGGTTTTCCCTCTCTACTCCCCAAAGAAAAAGGCTTGGGGATCTTGTATATTAAAAATCTGTGTCAGGAGCATCATCTCTTTGTACGTCCATTCTGTGTTGCCATTAAACTTTCTTGTAAGGGTTCTTTTACTGATGCCAAGTCGTATAGCTAGTTCATCAAAAGGAACATAGTATTCCTGCATCAGTCTGTTCATTTCTTCTTGCCTGTTTTGTTGCATATGTTTTACCTCTTTATTTTTCTATGAATGATTAGGGTGTTTGTAATAATTGTTCTAATACCTGATAAAGTGCAGGCCCAAACTCATGGGTGAGTAGTCCTTCATTTACCTGATAGACAGGCTTATAATGCTCCACCAGAAAAGCATCATCATGATCTTTTTTATCTAGACATCTAAGGTCTACATCCATTCCTTTGTAGCTTCCCCATCTGCTAAACGCCTTTGCGAATGTCTCTTCCATCGCTGATGTGAGAAGGGTTGCTTTCGTCTTAAAGTTAGCTACAAGTTCTATAATTTCTAGTGGGTACATCAAGCATGAAAGGGGGCATAGTTCATAGATTGGTATACCTTCATCCAGCGCATACTTATGGGTCATACATTTATACACCCCATCTTCTTCTACAAGCATACTGCATTTTCCCTCATATTCATTGATACTACCATCTTTTTTCAAGAAGCCGCCATGAACTTTCAGCGTATCATAATCCGTACTGTTTACCATCTTCATGGCATCTTCTATTTTCTTCTCGTGCTTACGGAAGTTACGTTTATTTTTCTCACTTAAGTCACAAGGACTCCCACAGCAGCATCCATACTTATAAATCTTGGTACAAGCAAAGCAGTTAAGGAAAATGGCTTCACTAAGTGCTTTTTCATCTACTAAAAACACCTTGCTCCCCTGCTCTATGATTGTTAAGTATCTCTCCCCTAAATACCCTTTAAAAGCTTCTTCTTCATCACACACTTCATCTAAATCATAGTAGGCAATCTCATCTACTTGCTGAAGTAATTGGCGTATGCGATTGTCTTCTTTTGCAGGCACATGACTTTTAGTCACACCTATAAACTGCTGTATCTGAAATCTTGGATACTGCATCTTTACTTGCTTAAAGAATATCCCTTGTATTTTCGTCAGATTGAGTGGTTTATCCGCAAGGAACACAACCGCTATGCTTTTCTCCCTTAGCTGTATGTCCTCTAGCTTAATCCCTAACTGCTTGCAGCTCTCTCCTATACTTTTATCCAATGTCTTCTTATCTATTTGCTCGGCTATGGTCGTATCTACATACCACATGATACCGTATTGTATCCCTTTGTATTCTTTATCCATGTCAACATACCTTCTGTCTGTGTGTTTAAACTTCATTTTTCAACTTTTACTTCTTTCACACTATACCACCCTACTAAATTTTAGACAAGTCCCTTACCTCATCCCAAAGTTTCTGTTGCACATGTCATCCTTTCCTTCTGCACACGGAAAGGGGCCATCACACCCGTGTGCAACAACCCCTCCCTCATTTAGCGATATGCGTTTATTCTTTCAATCATATAGGTTCCCACATCTACACTCAGCTTAAGCATCTGTAGCATCAATGGTTCTGGCATACGTAGTAAGTAATGCTGCATTTCAAAGGCAAATACGCCTTCATACTTAATGTCAGCAAAAGCCTCATATATACTTTCCCATTCTACAAACCCTACGTAAGGCAAAATATGTACATGTTGCCCTGATGTAAGGTCTGAAATATGCGTCGCTACCAGTAACTCTCCTAGTAGCCTAATAGCTGCTGGCTGATCCAGATTCTCTATGGCTCCATGCTCTGTATCCCAACACGCTCCTACATTGTGGCGGTCTATTGCCCCAATAAGACTAACAAGTTCTGAGGCTTCTATGGCATAGCGCTTAACACCTTCTCTTGTCTTACCCCACATATTTTCAATGGCGATGCCTACACCAAAGTCCTTGGCATAGTCTGCAAGCTTTCTAAAGTACGCCACATTCTCTTCTTGAGTCGCCTCATCCATCTTGCCATCTACTACTTTTGTAGATGGATGAACAACAAGCCACTTAATACCAAGCATTCCACAACCTTCTACACTACGACACACCCATTCCCATGCAGTGTCTTGGTCTGCACTTGGATTACAAAAGTCTTGAATCGGTGCATGTGCTTGTGTAAAAGTAATCCCTAAGTCCTTTGCCTGTTGCCCAAGGGCCTCTATATATGCCTTCCAGTTAGCTTCCTTAAAAGGTGTCGGTACAGTTGTCATATCGACAAAGCAAAGGTCTAATACTTTGTACCCTGCTGCAGCACACATATCGATACTTGTCTCCATCGGTATACGACTACCATCTGCACGCTCAAATACAATGTTGGTAGATGTTGCAATTCTCATTCTAGGCACCTCTTTTCATCACAAACTTTTCAATGGCTTCAATGACACCTTCTGTGTAGCTTTTCTCACATATGTAATCTGCACACTGCTTGGTCGTTTCCTTAGCATTACCTACGGCTACACCAATCCCTGCTTGTGCAAGCATCTCATTATCATTAGCATTGTCACCGATAGCCATAATTTCTTCTACTTCTACACCTAGAAGCTTTGCAAGTTCTTTCATTCCTACCCCTTTATTCACTTCTTTAGACACGATCTCGCATCCATTTAAGCCATAAAGTGCAATAGAGCATTCACTTTGTAATGCTTCTATTAAAGGGAGTACCTTTGCAAAACCTTCCTCATTAGCATCTGCCATAATATTAAGTTTTTCAAAAGTTACTTCTTCCCATTCTGCTTCTGTTAACGTACGTATAGGGAAGTTTCTTCCTGCATCCACGCGTACTTTTACCCATGCAGTTTCATGAAGTGCATACTCCACATCATCGGTATAAAAAAGTACTGTAAGCCCTAAGTCTTTGGCACTTTCCATAAGTGTTCTTAGCTTATATGCTGGAAAAGAATGCTTAAGTAGGATGTCATCACCTTGGAAGACAACTGCACCATTACATGAAACTACAGGTGCACTCACACCTACACTTTCTACGAAACGTTCAATGGCATACTTCGGTCTTCCTGTAATAAAGCTAAATTGGATGCCACTTGCTTGCATCTCGCGAATCACCTGTATCGCTACTTCCGATATGGTCTTATCCGGTGCCAGTAATGTATCATCTAAATCCGTTACAACTGCTTTTATTTTTTTCATTGTATCCCTCTTTTACACTGAAAGGGGGTATGCTAACACATGCCCCCTTCTTCACTATTTATGACGATTAGTTGTTTGCGTAGTGGTATTCCTCTAACGCTTTGTTTGCTAAGCTTGTAATCTTCTCAATGGTTTCATCGATACCTAATTTTCCTTCACAGAACTCAAGCATTGCATCTGTAATGATGCTATTGATCTCACCGTACACTAAGTCGAATGGCTCTTGTGCAAGTGGACTAGAGTTTTTCATTTGCTCAAGGGCTACTGCATACTGAGGATTTGCCTCATAGTATGCTTTCATATCCGCTAAGTTTTCTGCTTCTTTATTTACTGGAATATAGCCTGTACCTGATGCAAAGATGTATTGTGCTTCTGGTGATGCACAGTATTGTAACACATCCCATGCTGCTTCTACACGTTTCTCACTACCTCGGTCAAACATCATTAGTGCACTACCACCTACAGCTGCACCACTTGTATCCGCTGCATTTACTTTTGGAATAGGTGCTGTCATAAATTCAAAAGAATCGCCTACTAATTGCTGAATCGTGCTTACTCTTGATGAAGACATAATAGCCATTGCAGAAAGTCCTTGTGCGAACTCTTCATTGATACTATCTTCAACGTATTTATACCCACCTGTTTTTACAAGTGTATCTAATTTTTCTAAGAATGCTCGAAGTGTACCATCTTCACCTATGGTTAACTTTGTCATTGGTGCTGTACGTCCACCTTCATTATCCCCAAAGAAACTTGCTTCGCTTTGGCTTACAATGAAGTTTACCAGCTGATAACGCTTTGTTTGCATATTAAGACCATAACGTGCTACATTGCCTGCTGCATCTTTCTTGGTTAATGCTTCTGTATAGTGTACGAGTTCGTCCATCGTTGCTGGTGGAGCGTCAAAACCAGCTTCTTTTAATGCATCTACATTATA
This sequence comes from Cellulosilyticaceae bacterium, assembly GCA_051650305.1. Lineage (GTDB taxonomy): Bacteria > Bacillota > Clostridia > Lachnospirales > Cellulosilyticaceae > JBOFDK01. Next base: position 28,827 of record JBOFIT010000060.1, on the reverse strand, counting down.
GTATAAAAGAAGTGTCGAATTTGCAAATGGTACTGCTACCATCTCATCTTCATAAGAACATGAACGTGTAAGTGCTTCATAGAAAGATCCCTCTGTGATTTCTGAGCCTTCTTTTGCCATGTAGTCCGCTGCACTTACTGTCCAATCTAATTCCATCATCTGTGGAATCGTTGATGTAAGTCCTTGATTAATATCTGGTGCATTTTTGATATCCTTTGTTTGATACGCGAGTAATACTTTATCTGTACCTTCATAACCTTGGTAAACTAAATTAACTTTGATGCCTTTGTCAGCACCACGTGTCTCATTATAAGTACTGATGACTTTTTCTAATGCTTCACCAGTCGCGCCATTGGCACTATGCCAAAATACAACTTCTGTTACACCCTCTGCATTAGCATCTTCTACTGTTTGCTTACCTTTTGAACATCCTACTGATGCTACAAGCATCATACCACACATACCTATTGCAACTAATTTCTTCACTAATTTTTTCATAATTCCCTCCGTCGGTATCTTTTCACATGCTGACTGCCTTACTCTTTAACTGCACCATCCATCATGCCTCCAACAATTTTTCTTTGGAAGAATAAAAAGACAAGAATAGATGGTATTAATATGATGATGGATGCGGCCATTACAACTCCATACGCACTTGCATCTGCTACATTAAGCATTGTAATTGCGACTTGAGCTGTACGCATCTCATTAACATTTGTGACAATAAGTGGCCAAAGGTAGGTATTCCATGTACCTACAAATGACGAGATAAATACGGTAAAAAGAACAGGTGAAGATGATGGTAATAATATTTGTATAAAGAATCTAAAATTCCCACATCCATCCACCATAGACGCTTCTTTAAGCGATTTTGAGTAACTTAAAAAATTCTGACGCATGATAAAAATATTCATCGCTGATACAAAGAATATAATCATCATCCCCATGTATGTATTAATAAGGCCTAACTCTGCTACAGTAAAGTAATTTTGAATCACAAGTACGTCTGCTGGGATAATCATACTTGCTACCACAAAGAAGAAAAGTACACTCTTTCCTCTAAATTCAAAGAATGCAAAACCATAGGCCGCTAAACTTGAGGTAATAATTCTCACCACACTGGATACGAATGCAACGATAAATGAGTTAATCATAAATCGGAACATATCCGTCTGTGTAATGGCTGTAATGTAGTTCCCTAAATACAGTTCTTTTGGCACAAGGTTTAACTCAGTTGTCAAAATCTCTGTTGACTGCATAAAGGATACCAGTAATGCATAGATAACTGGAGATATCAAAATAAGTCCAATAAGTATACAAAAACATTGATATAAAACTGACTTTATCTTTTTCATTAGTTATAAGTCACCTTCTTTTTCTCCAAAACTAAGCTGATGATAATCATAATAGCTGATAGTACAAAGCATACGGTTGTTGCTGCAAATGCAGCATTATAGTTGGTCCCTGTAATGGCTTTTCCATAAATATATGAAACCATGGTCTCTGTGGAACCGCTCGGCCCACCACCTGTTAAAATCAATGTAAAACTAGAGGTTGTCATCGCATAGGCGATATCTTTAATCAGTAAGAAGAGCATCGTTGGTGAAACGAGCGGAATGATGATTTTGCTTACTAAAGCAAAACCAGTTGCTCCATCTATCTTTGCACTTTCAATGACTTCATCTGACACGCCACGAATAGCAGAAAACATAAAGATAAAATTGAATCCTATATTATGCCAAATCTGAATAAGGATAAGACTTAAGATTGCCGTCTTAGGATCTGTCAACCAATTCACTGAAAGGCCTAACGCCTTGTTGATAACCCCCATCGATGGGTTAAAGGCTAACTGAAAAATCATCGCTACTACTGAAGCAGATGTGGCCATTGTAAGCGCAAACATCGCTTCATAACATGTGGAAGCTTTATGTTTTTTTCTTGCCAAAAGTGCTAGTAAAAAGCCTATGATAATACTAATCGGTACTGTAGTGATAACATACAGGAGTGTATTCCCTATGGCATCAATAAACTTTTCATCTTCAAAAAGTCTTATGTAGTTTGTAAAGCCTGCGAATTCCTTGATGTTTCTATACTTATCTACTGTAAAAAAACTAAGCACAGTATTTTTTATAAAAGGATAGTATACAAATACAGTTAATAATGCGAGGGCTGGCCCTAAATATAAGAGTGGCTCTATCTTTCGAAATACTGTCTTTTCTTTTGCTTTGGTACGAGACATACTTTTCATCACTATATCCTCCCAAATGCCATCTTATAAGTTGGCTAATTTAATAAATAAATCATGCATTAAACGGTCACGGTTGATACTGTATACGTACTTAATAAATAAGCGTCTTTTATCTTCACTATAAAGATGGTCGTACTCCATTACTGGGCTATGCTCTAAACGATCAAGCATAAAGTTGTCATCTAATAACCATGCGACTGCTGTAACGTCTGAAATTGGACGGCTCCATGCTGTCTCACCATTACAGAACTCAGCTTCTCTAGCTGTCTTATCTACAATGTAATCACAGAATGCATTTTTTCCACGTAACCAGTGATTTAATTCTGGTCCTGTTGTTGTAAAGTGGTCAACGACACCTCTACCTGGTAAAAGAACAAGTGGTACACCACTTCCTAGTAGTACTCTAGCTGCAGTTACATCTTGGCCCGCATTGAATGAACGGTTGTCATGCCAATCAAAGCCTAAACCGCCTAACCATACTACGAAGATTCTATCTTTAATACTTGGCTCTAAAAGTAATGCAGATGCGATATTTGTACATGCTGCAATACCGATTACATAAAGTGGATTTTCCTCATCATGCTCCATCGCAAGACGAATAAGGTCTCTGGCTGCATCTGAATCAATCGGTGTTTGCTCATTACTTAAGAAAGCATCTGAACCTTTATAGACGCAATTGCTATATTCTTCTTTATTAATCATTTTTAAGACATTAAAGATCTCATCATAACTTCTTTCCATACCATCTTTAGGACCTTCTGAATGATGGTTAAAGAAAGGTGCTGCATAAATACCCTTTAATTGTAATTTTTCACTTGATTGAATAAGGTATGCTAATGCAAATTGATCATCTACTTCATTAAATGTATCTGTATCTAATACAACGTCAATTTTTCCAACTGGTTTCTGAAGACGTCTAATAGATCTTGCATAATCGTCCATTGTATTTGTGTTACCATCTGTAAATAGGTATGGTTTTGGTGATTCATTTTGTGCCATGTCATTCTCCTCGTTGATTAATGCATATTATTGGTTTTTTACAAGCTTTTTGTGTTAAACTTGTTTTTTTACAACTTTTATGGTCATATTATCAATTTTCTAAGCATATGTCAATACGATTACCGTTAAATTTATGTTAATTTACGTTCTTTTTTTATTTTAAGCATAAAAATGTTCGGGTTTTATCTTTTTAGTCCTGTTTGACATTGTTTTTTCACAATGTTATAGTGTATATAAACAAAAGAAAAACAGTGTAAGGAGTCTCTATATAATGAAACTAACACTCCACCAAAGGCGTGAAAAAATATTAAAAACATTGGCTGAAATCCCATTAAGTACTACCATTCAACTAGCAGAAGAAACAGGGGTTTCTACTGAAACAATCAGAAAAGACTTAGATGCACTTGCAAAAGAAGGTTCCATCATAAAGGTTCATGGGGGGGTGGCCTTAGCTAACACTGAGCCAAGTGCCGCTCCTTTTGACTTACGTACATCTGTAAACCTAGAGCAAAAAGCAAAAATAGCAACAGAGGCTATCACCCTTATCTCACCTGGGGATTCCATCATCTTAGAAGGCTCTACGACTTGCTTAGAGCTTTGCAAAGCACTTCTTCATGAGCCTACTCTGCTAGAAACACTCATTATCATCACTAATTCTTTTGATATTGCACACCTTCTTCAAGGCGGTAAGCTTTGTCAGAAGCTCTTTTTCTTAGGTGGTTGGTGTAATACAAGTGAGCATGCTACCCGTGGTTATCATACGACCAAGTTCTTAAAAGACTGCCATGTGAACTTAGCCTTTATTAGTGGTGCTGCTTTAGGAAAAGACCTGACACTCACAAGTTATCTTGAAGAAGACATGCTCTTCCAACGTCAAGCTTTAAAGATAGCAAAGTCTACTATTCTTCTTATGGATCAAACAAAATTCCAAAATACAGCATTCTTTTTAGTATGCCCTCTTGATAATATAGATTATCTTGTCACAGATCTTGACACTTCAAGCGACCTCGCAGTATCACTCCAAGCTTTGCAACTACAAATTATTTATACAAAATAAGCCTCTGTAACTTTTACTTAAGTTACAGAGGCTTATTTTGTAATTCGTGGCACTCCCCACTCTCTAGCTATTTAGCGCCTGAAGTGCCGCTTCATAATTAGGCTCTTTTGTTATTTCAGGGCAATATTCTGCATAGACTACATGGTCATCTTCGTCAATAACAAAAACTGCACGTGTCAAAAGGCCTAACTCTTTGATATATACGCCAAAATTATGGGCAAATTGATGGTCCTTATAATCTGATAAAGTCATGACATTTTCTACACCTTTTGCCCCACACCATCTTGATTGAGCAAAGGGCAAGTCCATAGAAATCACATATACTTTTGCACCTTTTAACTGTACCGCCTCTTCATTGAAACGTCTGACCTCTAAATCGCATACTTCAGTATCTATGGATGGTACACTGACATAAATACGCTTGCCCTTAAATGTACTTGCTGAAATAGTCTCAAGACTATTGTTCACAGCTAAAAAGTCTGGTGCTTTCTCTCCTACTTGTATCACATGACCTTCTAAGGTCATAGGATTCCCTTGAAATGTAACTTGCATAAGCCACCTCTTTCTTTAATGGTATTCACCATTCTAGTATGAAGTACGCTTCCATAATTTATACCCACTTTAACATTTCTCAAAAAAGGAACATACCCTCAGAATATGTTCCTTTTGTTTTATAACATTTTATGTTTATTTATCCATTTTTTATTTTTTATAAACTTTTAGAAGTACGTATACTTGGTAAATAATTTTTTGAAACACGCTCAACAAATACTCTTTCTTTAAACTGTGTGAAATCAATTTCTCTAATAGTTACTTCTTCTTGATTTTCTTTAATTTCCGCTGTCTTTAGATATGGCGTCTCTCCATCTATCGTTGTATAGAGTGCAATGACATCTCCTTTTTGAACGTTGTGAATGATGAGGTTGTCACCTTCCCTTTGTATCTGGGCTGATAGTATCTGATTTGACTCTTCTGGATAAGCTTCATCAAAGAGTTCAAATGCATTAATACGTGTTGCGTGTCCTCCATTGATACTAATTTGTGCTGATTCTATGATTTGTAGACGTATGTATCGGGCTGTGGTCGGCGTATATAACATACGGTTTACCACATCTTCTGTGTTATCCTCAAAGCTATCAATAAGCGTAAAGTTTTCACCATCCATGCTTGCTAGAATGTGTGCTGATTTTGTATTCCATAGCTTGGTCTCACCTGCTTCTTCATGGCCACAATTAATGATGCGATATTGCTTGATATGACGTGGTTCCTGAAGGTCAATGGTCAGGAATGGTTGTTTCTCACTTGTACACCATTTGCCGCCTCCTATTTGCCCCGATATAGCATACTCTGGTGCTTGATGTGCTGCGCCAAAGCTAGATGCAGTCGCTGTTACGCCTCTTGATGCAAGTGCGATATTATTCATCTTGTAATCTAGTTTTCTCGGTGCTGTTTGGATACCTGCTGCTACTGCTAAATGTTGTTTAGCCTCTTTTACAAATGGTTTTAAGACTAATGTACCTGCATCTACCACGAAATCTCTTGGCTCTTCTTCTTTAAGACGATTCACCGTACATAATGTTGTAGCTTCTAGATACTTATCAATAGCTTCTCCAAGTTCCTCTACAAGTACGGTATTGTTTTTATCTAAAGCATCTATAGAATCGATAACCTTCTGCCCTGCTTTTGCAATATATCCCAGTGCTTCCATAAATGGTGCTAACTCTTGTACCAGCTTTTTGTTCTTACACTTCACTTTCACTGTCTCGATAGCTTTGTCTATTTCTTCAAATCGCTGACGCACATCTTGTTGGTCTCTTATATCACCTTTTTTGATTGCCTCTTGAAGTTCTGATAGTACACCTTTCATAGTCCAGGATTCATCAAAGTAGAAAGAGCCACTTTTGCCACCATCTTCTCTTAGGTAACTACAGTTTTCCGCAATAATTTGCACTTCTCTTGCAACCTCTGGTGCTAAAGCTTTGAAGGATGCCTCAAAGCTTGCCTCTGCATCATAAGCTTTTGCATGCCAATTGTGGTCAGCTATACAGAATAATGCCTGCTTAGATGCTTGTGCTTGGTTCATGGGATTCGAGAAAAATCCATTGATATTATCAATATCTGTACCTAGGTTTTCGATTTTACCCATCAGTAGCTTTTGGTCACAGTAATCATTCACTGGGTAGTTCCACCATACCGATAAGTTCTTCTCACTTCTAATGGTACGCTTCGGTGCATCCATCTGCTCCTTAGCGATATTGGACATGGTAGCTGCCCCTGTCCACATGATTTCTATGTCTTCATGAAGCGTATCTACGAAAGGCTTGAAGTAGTCCTCCATCGATGGTCCCCATGCTTCACAGTATCTTGTCCCTACTGTAATGAGTGGACGTACATCCCCTTTAGCCTTGATAAAAGCTTGATCAATGCGATTGATAAATTGCGCTTGCTGTAAGCCATTAGGTTCTCCTCCGATATCGTCAAACAACACGCCAAATTGACGTACGCCTAGCCCATAAAGATGCTCAAGCTTAAGGATTGCTGACTGGAAGTCTTCTTCTGAGTCTAGATCAATGCTATCCCCTGGATGAATAGTCCATACAAAATTCAAGTTATTTTTATGGCCTTCTTCTGCTAACTCCCTAATTTGAGCTGCTTTATCCTCTGGGTAATATTCTCTCCAGTTCTTACGATGGTAAGGGTCGTCCTTGGGTGCATAAATATAAGTATTGAGCTTGTACTTACCACCAAAAGCCATCAAGTCTTTGCGATCTTCATGGCTCCATGGATATCCATAAAAACCTTCTATATAACCTCTATATAAAATAGTTGGATAATCACACACTGTACCTATTGGCAACGCATGCTTCTCTGCTTCAAGCATTTGTAGTAGGGTAATCACACCATAATGCATGCCATCGCCATCTGCTGCTGTAATGGTAATCTGTGCACTTTTATTTCCCTTAATCTCTAAAGTATACCCTTCTTTTTTTATTGGTTCTTCCCTCTGGGTTGCGGTAGCTTCTACAAAAGTAAGTGTAGCTACTTCCTCAGCCTGTGACTTATCCATCACAACTTCAACCCCCATTACGGTTAATGCATCTACTAAGTAGCTCTTAGTGGTGTCTTTCACACACTCATTTGTGTGAATAACCAGTGTCTTCGTAAGTTGTACCTTTTTTCCGGTGTCTACGATATGCTGTGGTACTGGAAAAATATTTTTCATCATGCTATCCCCTTTATCGTGTTTTTTTGTAGTTTTATGTCATCAATTATTATAGCATGAATCTTTTTCTATTGTATGTTTTTTACTTTATTTTTAGCAATGACAAACTTAATAGCTGTATAGCTTATTTCCTCTGGAAGCAGCTCTTTGATAGGCTTCAGATACCCTTCTCCCGCTTCACCAATAGCTTTTTCGATCAGTTCTCTTTGCTCCGGTGTCATAAAGTGTGCATCATCTACTTCATAACCTTCTTCGATGGCTTTTACAAGGTGATTTTCAATGGTTGTGATACTTAAATCTCTTTCTTTTGCAATGTCACTTATTGTTAGCCCTTCTGTGTAAAGCGTATACGAAATCCTATGTGTCTCTCCCTTATCACGTGCTAGTGAAGTACCTTTAGCTTTCGTGTTTTTCTTTTTGACTTGCATAAGTGGTCTTTCTGGTTTTTGAATCTTATTCTCTTCTACATACGTCTTAATAGCCTTCTCTAATCTTTGTCCATACTTCTCATACTTCATCTGCCCTACACCAGACACCCTAAGCATCTCTTCTTCAGTAGTTGGGAAGTACGTCGCCATCTCATAAAGGGTCGCATCAGAAAAGACCATAAAAGGTGGCACATGCTGCTCATCTGCCATTTCTTTTCTTAAGCGACTAAGGAGACTTAGTAATACTTCATCAATGGGTAAGACTACTTCTATCGTCTCTACTTGTTCTTTTTGAATCATAAGGCGCATCCATACCGCTTCTTGCCCTTTTAGAACGCCATAAGCTCTAGGTGTTAGGGCGAGCGTTGGATACTCGCCACCTTCTAAACCGATATACTTCTCTGCAATAAGAAAGCTCATCATCTCTTTGATGACTTCTTTTGTATAGTCTGTCATCAAACCATAGGTGCTTAAAGTATCAAAACGAAACTGGCGAATCTTCTGAGTATTACTTCCCTTTAAGACATCTACAACCATACCACTTCCAAAACGTTCGCCCATACGCTTGATACAAGAAAGAATTTTCTGGGCATCAATAGTGATATCACGCTTTTCCACTTCACTTTGACAGTTGCCACACTTACCACATACCTCTATGGCTTCTTCCCCAAAGTATTGCAGTATATAACTTCTCAGGCAGCCTTCTGTATTACAGTAGTCTACCATTTGGTTAAGCTTCTCGTATTCTGCTGCTAAATCTCTAGTGTCCTGACTATTTTCAATGAGCAGTCTATTGGTCATAATGTCCGCTGCACTATAAAGAAGGATACACTTTGCATCCACGCCATCACGGCCCCCACGGCCTGCTTCTTGGTAGTAACTCTCCATATTCTTCGGCATATTGTAATGAATAACAAATCGAATATTGGACTTATCAATCCCCATTCCGAAAGCATTAGTAGCTACCATTATTTGTGTCTGGTCATATAGAAAGGCCTCCTGCTGTTCTTTACGCTCCCCTTCAGGAAGTCCCGCATGATAACGGCTTACTTTTATGCCGTGTTTCAAAAGCCTTTCATACAGTGCATCCACATTTTTTCTGGTGGCACAATAAATGACACCGCACTGCTCTTTAATCCCAGCTAAATAATCCGCAATCCATTCATACTTATGCTGTGGCTTCTGCACCTCAAAATACAGGTTTGGACGGTCAAACCCTGTAACGAGGGTATACGGATTCTGAAGTTCAATCAGCCTCCCTATATCTTCCTTTACTTTTGGTGTAGCTGTCGCTGTAAAAGCTGCTACAATAGGCCTTTTAGGTAATCTGCGTATATAAGACGCTATCTGCGTATAGCTGGGTCTAAAGTCATGTCCCCACTGGCTTACACAGTGTGCTTCATCTACTGCCACCATGGCGATAGGTACTTCCATACTGAGTGTTAGAAAATCCACTGTATCTAAACGCTCAGGGGCTACATACAGCAGTTTATACTTGCCATCCATTACTTTTTCTATGACTTGTTTATATTCTAATGCACTTAAAGAGCTATTGAGAACCCCTGCGGGTATCCCTACTTCACCTAGGGCATCTACTTGATCTTTCATTAGTGAAATAAGGGGCGAAATAACAATAGTCATGCCCTCCATAACCATTGCTGGTATTTGATAACAGATGGACTTCCCCGCTCCTGTAGGCATGATGCCCAATACATCCTGCCCCTCCAAAAGATGTGTAATGATCTCCTCTTGTCCTTTACGGAACTGATCATACCCAAAATATTGCTTTAAAAGCTCCTGTGCTTTCTCTAATGTATGCATCTATGACTCCTTCTATTTTTTCTAAAGTATAGCCTGTTTCTTTATTTTCTATCTCCATTATACATGAATTTATATGTTTATACATCAAAACCCCAACAACCTACTTCTAGGCCATCAGGGTTTTAATATGTAAGTATTTTATTTTTTACTGACCTATAATCTTGTAAACTTTGGAATAAATAGCCTCTCCTTGTGAATACCCCTTCATAGGCTTAATTTTGATACGTGCATAGCTTCCCTCTTGGTTTTTTGGTGGAATAATATTATAGTAATTCCCCCAAACGCCTTCATTTTCTGCACCTCTCATTTCCTTATTTTTAGCATACTGCTTCTCTACTTCAAAGCCTATAAGTTCTCCCTTTTCACCGGATACCTGAATCGTATATCTCTCTCCTGCATTAAGGGTATCGCCTATTTGCTCTTCTCCTTTTTGATTATATACTTTGACTGTTTGTAATGTTTCCAATGTATAAGGGATAGGCTCAGCCTCAAACTCGACTTCAGCCCCCTTTATCATGGTCGTCCCCACCAAACCGTACACACCTTCTATAATAGAAGTGGTCATATCATAACCATTGATTGCTAGTTTCTTAAATCGGTAGCCCTCTTTATGGTCTGCCCGAATAGATACAAATGTGGTTCCCTCTGGCAGCTGGTTTGTATCAAAAATTTCCGGTCCCTTTTGATCCTTCTTGGTATCATCATGGATATACATTCTCAAGCTTCCCATCTCTACTGGACTTTTGATATACCCCCATTTGCCATCTTTTTTAGCTGCAAGCATACCGCCTTTAGCTGCACGTGCCTCTTCAAATTGTGGTGTGATGACATAGTTACCAGTCTTATCAATAACACCTACTTTTTTAGGCGTTTCATCTTCTACCTCTGTTGCTACAACAGCTGTTCCTTCACTAAAACTTGATACCCATTTGAACTTAGGTTCAATTACCATCTTGTTATTGTGATCAATATAACCTATCTTATAATCTTCACTATCCCCACCAATTCTCACTGCCGATAGCCCTTCTTGAAATCCCCATATAGCATAGTAGTCTTGAGGTATAATGAGTTTTCCCGTTTTATCAATAGCACCCACTTTTCTTCCTACAACCTCATTTGTTTCATTGGATAGCTGAGTTGTTACCACAAACAAACCTTCCTTGTACTCTGAAATATCATGGTAAGGTAAGTCTTTCAGTATCCACTTCCCTTTTTTATCCATAACACCTATAGTGTATTTATCTTCATTGCCGACATAACTATGTTTGCTAACACCTGCTAACCCTTCATTAAAAGCAGTAATGCCTTGAAGTCCACTCTTGTCATCCATATAAGATGGCTTTGGTAAAATGGCTTTTCCATCCTTATCAATAACTGTTTTGTCATTAGCTATAGCCATGATTCCGACAGTAGCTACGCCATCTTTAAAAGACGATCCATATTCATAATCTGGTTGAAGTACTACTTTACCTGTCTGGTCAATATACCCCCATCCTATCGTCTTGGAATCTACAACCATAGCCAGTCCTTCTTGGAATGACTCGACATAATCGTACTGTGGCTTGATGATAAGCTCACCCTTCTTGTTAATAAATCCCCATTTACCATCTTTCTTAACCGCTGCAAGCCCTTCGCTAAAACCATGTGCATCTTCAAACTGAGGCTTTATGCACCATTGTATGGTCTCTTTTGCCACCTTATCTTTTACTTCTACCGCCCCTACTGTCAACGACTGTGAAAGCATACTCACTCCTACTAAAAAAATCCCCATGCTTTTTCTCATTTTGCTAAGCATCTTATCCCCTCCTTTTTTACAGAGTTTATTATACCACAACTCCTTGAGTATAATTTTGATTTTTCAAAATATTTCCCATTAAAAAAAGCCAATAAATTGGCTTTTTAATCATCTTCTCTATCGTCTTCATCATCTTCGTCGTCTTTGTCATCATCATTTTTATGTTTATCTTTATCCTTATTATTGCCGTTATGCTGACCATTATTCCACTTATCCTTATCCTTGGCCTCATCCTTATCATTTACTTCATCTGCATCATCTTTATCATCTTTGTCATCTTTGTCATCTGCATCGTCTTTGCCCTCTACATCACCTTTGCCCTCTACATCACCTTTGTCATCTTTATCGTCTTTATCTTCTATATCGTCTTTGTCATCTGCATCGTCTTTATCATCTACATCATCTTTATCATCTACATCGTCTTTATCATCTACATCATCTTTATCATCTACATCGTCTTTATCATCTGCATCATCTTTATCATCTACATCGTCGTCATTTTGTTGTACTATGTTGCTTAACTGCGCGGCAACTACATCGCGACTTACACTGAGTTCTTTCTCGGTAGGTATCTCTAGCATACTTTCTAGTTCAAACACCGTAAGATCCTCAACCTTTAGTACTGTCTGTTCAATCTTTACTTTTCCAGTTTGATCAGTGTAGATATCTGCTTTATGACCTCCTTGTATCTTTACTTGTTCTTGGTCATTTTCAACACCCACTTCACCTTCTATTACTTTGACCTCTGTATGTACATTACCTTGTTCATCTTGTATTGCCCCCACACTAAAGACCGTACCATGTACACTGATTGTGGTATTTCCTGTATAAACTTTATAAGATGAGTTACCAGATAATTTTTCATCAATATGGTTATAAATCGTTCCTTTGTCCAATTGAATCTCTGTGTGATTGGTTTTCCCATTCCCCGATGTCATCAATGTGATTTGTGTGTTTTCATCCATATGAAGCATTTTGTGCTGATCTATTTTTAGCTTTGCATAGCTTGCTTCCCCTGTTTTCAAAACATCCCCTGATTCTAATGGCATATCTTCATACAGTTCAACACTTGTTCCTTCTCTTACAAGCTGTACATCCTGATGCTTTTCATAAAGCCTTATATCCCTTATCTCTCCTTTTGTACATCCACCAAGCGCCAGTCCCAATCCCAAAATCACCATACTTAGTTTACTTAATCGCTTCTTCATTTGTATTCCTCTTTTCTAGTCTGCATTGTTGTAATAACTTAATAAGTTCATGATCTAACTTGCCTTCATCTGCCATACTAAGTAAGATGTCAAAAGCCTTCTCCTCCGGCATCGGCTTTTTATAAGGTCTATCCTTTGCCGTAAGCGCTTCAAAAACATCTAGTATGGTTAGCATTCTCACTTCTACTGCTATTGCATCCCCTTTTAAACCTTGTGGATAACCTGATCCATCTAAAAGTTCATGATGATTACCTGCAATTTCTGGTACACGCTTTAGATCCCCACTGAATTTGATACCTTTTAGTAACTTAGACGTAACGTCAACATGATGTTCGATTTTTTGTTTTTCTTTATCTGTTAAGGTACCTTTTCGTATGCTAAGCATTTCTACTTCTTCATCTTCTAGCCACTTATAAGTTTCTTTATGAGCATTTATATAAGTCCTACTACCTATGATTCGTATACGCTCTAACATCTCATCTGTCAAATAGCCTATCTGATCTACTTCTTTTATAAACACCAAGGTGTCTAATATTTCTTTTACTTCTTCTTCACACTGTTTTTCAGCTATCTTTCCTTGCCAAAAAGCTAACTCCACACTCGTTTCTATAAGTTTAAAACGTTGCTCAATATAGGGTAGTTTGCCGCCAAGCCTTGTGGATTTTTCAAGTACCTTAAGTGGTACCACCAACTTTCCTATATCATGTACAGCTGCACTCATAAGTAGTACATCTTTATCCTGTGCATCAAAGTATTTCTCATACTTTCCTTCTTTGTAACATTGATTCAAGTACGCTACAAACTCATCCATCAACTGAACAATTGCTTGTGTATGATTGGCTGTATGCGGTGAACGTTCATCAATAGCCACCGATATTGTATAGATGAACGAGTCTAATAATTCTTTGATATCTTTACTGTATTTTATATTGGATTCTCTTATATAACTCTCAAATTTTTTTGAAATTGCTATACGTACAAGCCTTTCTTTCGTGTAGGTTATAACGATTTTAATCATATATGCAATGCCTATAACTACCGGCAAATAGATGATCCTTATTATATACCCTAACTTATAAAGCCCCCATATACCAAGTCCATATCCTATACAACTGACTACTAAAACACCTGATACTGTTTTCAACTTACATCTTCTAATAAGCATCAACAATACATAGCCTATGCCCCCTACACCTAACATCTGTATACCTAAAGGAACTTCTTGCTTTGTCTGTCCTTCTAAAAGTGCTTGTATGATATTGGCATTGATTTCTACACCCATCATTTTTTCACCTTTATTAACAGAAGTGTAATAAGCATCTATGGCACCCGGTACATCAAAGCCGATAAGTACTATTTTATCTTTCACATAAGGTACTTTTTCGCCTTTTAATACTTCTATAACTGAAGCACCACTTGAGTACTCTCCTACTTCAGCGGCAAAAGGAATATACCACCTCCCAAGTCTATCGAGTGGTGGTTGGATGATTTCTCCTTTATCTGTATGCTTTATATAAGCCTTATATACTTCATGTGCGAAGCTGTAATAAACATCGTCCCCTTCAGTTATCTTGTGTAAGCTTCTTCTAATGACACCATCTTTATCTGCAAAAATATTAGTGTGCCCTTGTGTTGACACCTCTTTTAATCCACTGTAAGGTTCCCCTAGATAATCTACTTCTAATTCTCCCCTTACCCCTGTCTTTAAATGAGCTGAAGAAGCAACGACTATATTATCATAGTCGTTTGCTGCATCAGCCAAATACTTATCTTCATCTAGCGTGGTTTCACCTGAAAATAAAATATCAATTCCAATAACAGTTGGTGCACCACTTTTACTTTCATTCAGTTTGTAAATCAACTCACCAATAACACTTCTAGGCCAGCTCCCCCACGCCCCAAGCTCTTCTATGCTCCTTGCATCAATTCCTATTGTAACAATATCTTTAGATGCTCCTCTAAGTTGCCCTTGATAAATAATATCTGCAACCATTTGATCCGCTTCAAACAGCATTCCTGCTCCCAGTATGCTCATTAATAGCACTGCACCTATCACACTTATCATACGATCTACATTCTTTTTATTCATGTGTTTCTCCTCATGCCATTTTTCCTTTTACTAGGTTACCATATCTACCCTTTCTTCTCAATCATAAATAGCCTCTATTTCTTTACTTAGCACTTCAAAAGCACCCACCACATTAGGATCTAATTTTGTGCCCTTCATATTTCTAATAATCTCCATCGCCTCCTCATGGGAAAATGCTTCTTTATACGCCCTCTTACTTCTTAAAGCATCGTAAATGTCTACAATAGCTATAATTCTCGCCTCTATGGGAATCCATTCCCCTTTCAGGTTTGATTCATACCCCGTTCCATCCCATGCCTCATGATGATATGTCACTATATTCGTAGCTACTTGATTGCTTTTTCCTAATACTTTTTCTAATAATTTAGCGCCGATGGTCACATGACGTTGCATTTCTTTTCTTTCTTCTTCATTTAGCCTACCAGGTTTTTGTAAAATTGCTCGGTCGACGCCGATTTTCCCAATGTCGTGAATCGCCGCATACTTTCTGATCTCTTCTATTTTGTGTTTTTCTAACCCTAATTGGTGGGCTAACTTCTCTGCTACACTTTGAATCCCATCAAAATTATGATTCGTCAACCTCACCTCTAGACTATTGTCATTTTCCATAAACTCTACAATCTCTAAAATCACCTTATAATAATGATCCATTGTCGTTTCTAATACTTTTTGCTTTTTCCTTACTGTCATAAAGCTAGCGCCTATGACTACTATGGAAAAACTAGCTAACCATATAAGTAGCATTTCTCCCTTGTATTCATCAAAAAATGTCATGACAGCACTTATGAAACAATTAGGATGTCTATAAGCATCTATGGTATTCGGCATATGGGTAAGCAGGATTAGATATTTATCTTGATTTGGTGTCATCTCACCTGACATCTTTTTATTCATTAATTTTTTATAATAATAAACGCCCCCCTCTTCACCATAATACGTATGGGGTTCTCCTGCACTCATCTTGATTTCCCGCATAAGCTCTGGCTTACGATAGCCTAGCTTACGTTCTACATCACCATACATAAATCCCCAGCACAACTCAGGTTCATTCCCATGATACAGCCAATACCCCTCTTCATTTAACACCTGTAAGTCCGCTTTAAACATTCTCTGTAAAACTTGAAGTTGATCTAATAAACGTTTGGCATAGTAATTAAAAACGACGACACCTTTTGGCGTTCCATCACTTGTATAAACAGGGGTTGCAAATCGCATCATAGGCTTGATAGGCTCTTCTATTTGTTGATTCTCTATATTAAGATCAATACGCGATACATAGACTTCCTTCTCTTTCAGCCACATACTTTCTACAAAGTAGTATCGCCCACCTTTATCCTGTAATCGCTCTCGTTCTACCCCCTCTCCTTTACCATCCTTATAATTAATCCTTACAACTTCTTGACCACTTTCGTCTAAATAGCATATCTGATCGTAAATAGTATGATAATTAAAAAACAGTATCCATTCATCTCGTAGTTTTAGATAGTGCTCCTCCGTAGGACATGCTATATAATCTTTAAGCACATAGGCCTCACTTAAATACAGTAAGTCATTGGTAATAGTCTCATATCTCCTTTGATACTCTTCTTCTATCCTCTCAAAGTTATCATAAATCTGTAGCTGACCTCTTTCTCTTTGATCCGCTATTTTGCGGTAGCTATCATAAACGCCTACGCCTCCCAATAAAATAAGCATCATCTGGGTTATTATAAAAAGGTTCATTACATTCCGCTTAAATGCTTTATCCTTTAACCAGTTTCGCATTTTTATTCACCCTTCACTTTATTGATACTTTATCATATGCTTATCCTTTTCAGTGTTGCCTCTTTGTCCTTATTTTTCATAAAAAAAATGTGTGGCATTTAGGATTTGCCACACATTTTTTTGTTATTGAATTGGCTTTAGACGTTCGCCGCCCATTGCATCAAAATACTCTCTATAAGCTTTAGCAAAACTATTATTCTGTGTACCGTCCCAGTTGATAGACCACGTCATAACGCCACGGAAGCCTTTGTAACCTTCTGGGTTTTTAAGCTTGTATTGCCCACCATAGCTCTTGCCGTGAATCAGATAATCTAGGGCTTTCTTCATTTCTGTTGGTGCGATATAGCCTCCTGATGGCGCTGCTGATGGTTTTGCTGGTATACCGATAGCTACTTGGTCGGGACGAAGTGGTTCAAAGAATGCATTGGGATCATTTGCAATGTAGAACCCTTGCATAAGCATCTCCGCCATGGCTACTTGGAAGTCTGCTGTGCCTGCAGTGTAAGTCACACCATCAAGTCCTGCATTGCCTCCACAGTTGTAGTGTTGTACATGAATCATTGTAAGGTTATGTCTTACACCTTCAATAATAGGTAGGTAACCTCCCCATGGTCCACCAAATGCAACGATACCACCTTGTACATAGGCAATTTCTGGTGCCATTGTTAGCCAGAAATCATCGCCATAGGTATCACATACTTTGTTGATGGCTTCTACCATATACTTAAGTCTTGGTGTTGCAGGATTTTTAAGGTTCTTATCTCCCGCTGCCACTGTAATACCATTTTCTACGTCTACATCTAGACCATTAAAGCCATATTTATCGATAAGGCCACATACAGAAGTTACAAATTTATCCACATCTTGTGGTGAATCAATATGAATCACACCATTTTGTCCACCGAGAGAAAGGATAACTCTTACACCTCTACTATTAAGATAATCAATATCTTGTCTAAACTCTTCTTCTGTACAGTTGTAAGGTGCGAACTCTACTACTGCACGATCTGTGGTGGTCTCGCCAAAAGCTACCTGTACTACATCCCATTCTGCTGGAATATCACGTAGTCTGATATTGGTTGAACCATTATCAAAGTTATGCCAGTATCCAATGAGAAGTTTTTCGCCTATTTCTCCTGGAACCACTGGTTCACTTTCTGTTTTTGCTAAGATTGCTACACTCCATAAGTACTCTAAAGCATCTGTGACTGGCGCCACTCTCACTTGATACTTATGGCTACTACCTACTGCAAGTCCTGTATGGGTATAAGTATTGCCTGATACATTCATCACTTTTCCATCTACCATAAGTTCGTAGCTGCCTGTGGTTGCTGCACCATCCCAAGAAACAATGATTTCATTTTTACCATTTGCCACTGCTTTAAGTCCTGTTGGCGCTGGCACTGTTTCTTTTGGTGGGATTGCATCTGTCTTTGCACTTACTGTACTACTCCATAGATAATCTTTAGCTGTATCTACAGGTGCCACTCTTACTTTATACGTATGACTTGTATCTGCTTTAAGATTATCATGTGTATAGGTATTTGATGGTACTGTCATTGTCTTACCATCTACTGTAAGCTCGTAACTACTGACACCACTTACACTATTCCAGCTTACTTCTATAACATTTTGGCCCTTAGCTACTGCCGCAACCCCTGTAGGTGCTGCTACTGTTTCTTTTGGTGGTTGGACGCTACCACTGATGTATTTCCATACACCCCATTGGTTGTTTGGATCTGGTTTTTCACCTTGTGTCCACCACTTCGCTTCGTAGATGGCTCCCTCATAGCTTACTCTTGTGCCACCATGGTACACTTTGCCCGCTTCCCATGCAGCTGGTGTATTTGGATCTATTGGACCTTGTTCTTCTAATGTTTTAGCACTTACTGTGCTACTCCATAAGTAATTCATGTTTTGTTCGCTTGGTAATACTCTTACTTTATAGCGATGACTTGAATTAGGTGCAAGGCCCGTATGCTCATAACTGTTGCTACTCACTTGAACGACCTGTCCATCCATTTCTAATTCATACCCTTTAGCACCTGTTACTGCATTCCAACTTACAGTAATAGTCGTGGTGCTTTTTGCCACTGCTTGAAGTCCTGTAGGTGCTGTTACATCTTCCTTATCTGGTGGTTTTGGTGGATCTATCGGGCCACCTCCACCTTCTGTTACTAGCCAAAGTGCTGGTACATTAGTTGGCTCCCACCCTGGCAAAGATTGGTGTGGTTGTCTACATGCGTAGTTTACACCTTGATATGTAACGCTATCACCTACTTTATAATTCGTGTAAGCTTGCCACTCTGTACTTTGTACTGCTTGCATCGTTACTTCTGTATCTATTATTTGTGCAAATGTCATTGGCGCTACCCCTAGAACCAACATCATTAAACTAAGTAACCATGCAACATACTGTTTTTTCTTAAACATATCCTTCCTCCTCTCAAAATTTCCCTCACCTAAGCTTGGGTTATACGTACATTTCTATTATAGTGCTTTTGCTGATTTTTCTAAATATTTTATAATATTTTTTGTGTAGATTTTTTCTTTCTTTTTTTGTCCATTGTGTACACCTTACGAAAAAAGCTGAGTTTCCTCTTTTACTCCGGAAACTCAGCTTCGTCTTTTTAATTACTCTATAAATGTCATCACGTCTTCTAATGGTTTTCTTGGTGGCTTAGCTGGCGTATCTTCTAAAGCTTCACCTAAAGCAACCATTGCCATAAGTTCATACCCTTCTTTATGAAAGCCTATAAGCTTTTCTATCTCTTTTTTTGCATGGGTAGGCCCAGTCATATAACAACTTCCATAGCCCATCGCTGTCGCTGCAAGGAGGATATTTTCTACTGCTGCACCTATGCCCTGTGCTCCTGACTGTGCTGACTGGAGTACTTCTAACACTTCTTCAGGTGCATTATTTTCTTTTAGAATTTTATATTCGATCATCTTATAATCACAAGCATACACAACGATAACTGCTGGTGCATCTTTGAAACATGTATAGTAATTAATCACACTCATGTGACGTTTATAGTCTTTTTCATCTTTTGCAAGCTGGCCAATCTTCTCATGACTCGCTCTTACGATTTCTGCCATGTCATGTATCATTTCTTTATTTTGAAGTACGACAAAATGCCAGTTTTGCTGATGCTTTGGTGAGGGTGCTTCCGTCCCTGCTTTAACCATTTCTATAAGTACATCTTTTGGTATTGGGGTATCTTTAAATTTTCTTACGCTTTTACGATTGTATATAAGGTCTAAATGACTCATTTGCTTCTCCCTTACGCATTAGTTTGTCTTTCAACTCATTTTATGTTTTTATAGTATGCTTGTCAATTCTTCGATCCAAACAAAAAGCGATAAAAGCCCTACATTAAGGCTTTTATCGCTTTTTATTTGTTTTTCTCTTAATAGCCAATGCCTGCAGGTTTAATATTTTCCTTTGCTAATGAGCCACATGGGGTCACACCATAAGTCATACCACATATTGGACATGCCTGTACCACTGTTTGCATGATAAATGGTTTGCCACAAGTACATGCCACTTCATGCTTTACTTGCATCGCCGTATCCGCCTTACCTTTCCCTCTTACAAAATCTACAATTGCCTTGCCGTCCGTCAATTTTGTACTACATCCACAACTCATTTATTCTGCCTCCTCATTGTTTCGTTGTATGAGTAGCATATCATATAAACTTTTTTATATCCGTATCTCCAGATACATTTTATCTACTATTCCTGATTCTCTAATCTTTCAATATAATTATTCAGATACGGGGAGTCTCCCTTAAACCCACTTACCTTTTGCCCTTCATACTTCATTGCAATGAGTGCATTACGCTTGATGACATTTTTACCACGCCATCCACAAGATGTCCTACTGATTTTTTCTTTGAAATATTTGTTGTCCATAGAAGCGTAACACTCTACATCCTCTTCCATATAGTCTAATGTAGCAAACATCGCCAGGGGTGTATGTGCACTCTGCTCATTATACGGGCAACTTTTCTGACAAAAGTCACAACCAAATACATTTCCTTTTAAAAGACTTATCTCTTGGTCAGTTAACTCTTTTTTCTGAGTTAGGTAAGATAAGCAATTGTTAGCATTTCTCTTGGTCATATTGATAGCCTTTGTAGGACACTCACCTATACATCTGGTGCACATACCACATTCTTTATAATCCTGTATCTCATCAAAAGAACATCTATCCTCACAATCTATCTCTAAGTTAATGATAATCTCTCCTAAGAAAACATAAGAACCATACTTCTTCGTAATGAGCATGTTGTTCTTACCTATAAAGCCAACACCTGCTAGATATGCGATGTACCGTTCAGGTAGAGCATTACTATCCACTAAGCCCACAGCTTTTCCACCTAGTTCTTCAATATAACCACAGATTTGATCCAAATAACTTTTCACCACTTTGTGATAATCCATACGCTTGGTATAAATAGAAAAACCGTTCGCATTTCCTTTATGTGCCTTTTCATCACAGTACGGAAAAGCTATGGATAATAGGGTCTTTCCTTCTTCCATATACATCCGAGGATCTATGCGCTTTAAGACATCTGCTTCTTCGAACTCATTGTGTGTGCCTTCTTGTATTCTTTTTTCATAAAAACCTTGTAGTTCCTGAAAAGTCCTACAAGGTATAAAGCCAAATGTATCTAATCCTAGAGACCTACAAAAGTCCTCTATTTTTTTCTTATTAGCCATAGGTACTCCTTTTAAATCATGTTGTTCGTTACTATCATTATATCTCTTTATGCAGTCGTACACCATAGGCTAAGTAGGCTTCTCCTAAGTAGGCTTCTTTTTCTACTCTATACCCATGCTTTTCGTAAAATGCCAGTGCAAGTTTATTTTCTTTAAATGCCCATATTACAATTTCATTATGCCCTGCATTTCTTGCTTGCTGTTCACCAAAAGAAAGTAAACTACTCCCAACACCCTTACCTTGGACGTCTTGTGCAACATAGATATACCATATCTCAAAAACTCCTTCTTTATCTATATCCTCCGTATTTCCAAATGCCAACATACCTAATATTCTTCCATCTTCCTCCACTACATATCCTGACAATCTATTAGATATAAAATCTTCCTTTAATTTTTTATTTCGCTCACTACATCCCTTTTGTGTGAGTAATGCTTCATTAACATACTCTACATATACCTTTTTCCAATTTTCGTTTACGATATAATATACCGTATCTAAATCTTTTATTTCCAATGGCCGTATCATCCCAAACATCTCCTTATCAAATCATCTTTTCTTCCCTCTAATTTATTTTTATACATGTTGCAAAATACAGCATAGTTTCAAACTTTTTTATGTGGTCACACCTAAAAAACAAGGCTCGTTACACTACCGGTGCAACAAGCTCTTGTGAACTCACTATTCTCTTTTCCTAATACTATTGATTCCATTTACTATCGCATAAATACTGACCACTCATTTTTTCATTTTATCTCATAAGTTTTAATTTTTCAACCAATTCCCTATCCTTTGATAACACCTAGTGTCTTAAGTTTTTTAAGTGGGGATACAAGATCTCTCTGATTGGCTATGACTTGGTCTATATCTTTGTAAGCAAAGCGGCACTCTTCTGCTACGTCTTTTTTCCTACTCTTGCCAAGTACAACCCCTTCTGCTTTCAAGTCACACATCACTGCTTCTACTGAATAAAGTTCTTTTGCCCGTGTCCTCGAATACACACGCCCAGCCCCATGAGAGCAGGACTGAAAACTCTCCTCATTTCCTTTCCCCTCAACAATATAGCTATAAGAACCCATAGCTCCTGGAATAATTCCCTTTTCGCCATCACGTGCTCTTATAGCGCCCTTTCTATGCACCCATACATTCTTGCCATAATGATTCTCAAGGGCTGCATAATTATGGTGCACATTCAACTTATCTGTATAGGTAACTGTATGGTCTAGGTACTTCTCTATATGTCGTGTGAAGTTGGCCATAATCTTTTGAAGGATGACCTCTCTATTTTCTTCTGCAAAATCAAGGGCAAGGTTCATATACTCAATATAAAGTCTCCCTTCTTGGCTCTGTACTGGTAAAAAAGCTAGATTATATGCTTCTGGCACACCACTATACCAGTTGCGATTGAGCTCTCTTGCAATACCATGAAAATACTCCCCTATGATGCTTCCTAGATGTCTACTACCTGTATGAATCATGATGCATACTTTGCCTTCTTCATCTTCTTGAAACTCAATAAAATGATTGCCTCCGCCCAAAGTCCCCATCTGGTAAAAAGCATCTTCAATTTGAGGAAGCAAAGTAGGTGCACCTGTATATTTCTCCAAGTTGCCTACAGCTTCTTCTAGCACTACCGATGGTTGCATCTTACTATGATGTCTATGTCCTACTGGAATATCTCGTGTGCTACTTCCTATAATGGCGTGAAGCAATGAGCCATTGGGTGTCATAACCTCTTTTAATTTGTGAGCTTCCACATCTGTCTGTACAAAAATCATGCCACAACCAATATCACTTCCTACTGCATGTGGAATGACTACCCCTTCTGTGGCAATGACACCGCCAATGGGCATACCCTTTCCTGCATGAGTATCTGGCATCAATGCTACCCACTGATGTATAAAAGGTAAGTTGGATAAATTGATAGCTTGTGCCAAGCAATTAGCATCTATTGCCTCTTTATCTTGTAGCCACACTTTAATAGGTTTTGTGGTTTTTCCTTCTTCATAAATAACGAACATCATCTCTCCCCTTTTCTTCATGTTTTCTTGTATAGCCTTATTGTATCAAAGACTGAGCACTACTTCATGAAATTTTCGTTGCGACTGTTTTAACTTTTCTGTCTAATTGTGATAAGATAAAACAAAGAAAGGATGATAGGCATGCAAGCATTCAATGAACTGATTAAAAACTATGGTAAAATTCGGAGCTACCTCCATCATTTTTCTATATATGGTATCAAAACAAGAGAAGATTTCACCCATAAAAGTGGTCGTACTTACGACAATGAGCGCCGCCGTATTCAAAGTTATTTAGGGCATTATATGGAAGAGCAGACTTCTTCTTGTGGCAAACGGGTATCCATTCATTTTGATAGTATGGGTATTTCAAGCAATCCCTTTTTCGAGACTTTCAAGAGCAAAAGCTTTACTTCTAATGATATCTTTCTTCATTTTGTACTTCTCGATATTCTCCATGAAAGGGCACCTCTTTGTCTTAATGAAATCTGCGACCGTATCTTCACCCACTATCTTTCTCAATTTGATTGTGAGAAGAAACTGGACTCACGTACTATTCGCCTCAAGCTAGAGGAGTATACTTCTCTTGGTATCTTGGAAAGTGACCGCATAGGCAAAACTTTTTACTATAGGAAAGTACCTGCTGTTTTAGATACCCTTTCACCCCATACACAAAAGCAGCTCAAAAACGCTCTTAGCTTTTTCCAAAACGTTGCTCCACTAGGCATCATAGGGCATATGATGCTAGAATCTACTGACAAACCAAATGCTTTATTTACTTTTCCTGACCTACACTTTACCCATGTCATTGATGATGAAATCCTACTCCGTCTTCTTGAAGCCATCACCCATCACCAAGCTGTCCTTATTTATCATTCAAATCCTGGTTCATCTCTCGTTCTTCCTATTAAAATAGTGGATAATGTGGACCAAGGTCGCCGCTATGTCATGGTGTATCACTATGGTTCCAATCGCTACAAACTCTATCGCCTTGACAAAATGCTCAAGGTTGAATTAACCACCGAAGTAGATAAGACTTTCCCCCTGAAAACTTCTATTGTCAACACACTGCTTGAGAATAGCTGGGGCGTCTCCTTAAACGAAGTGCGTAGTGGCGCACAGCTAGAGACATGGTCTCTTATCCTCTCCTTCAAAGGTACCACAGACAAGAAAATCCTTGATACACTCGTAGCCCATACACCCCATGCCCTCTTACAACGTACAGATAAAGATCTCTACACCTATACACTAAGCGTTATTGATGCCCACGAGATGACACCGTGGCTTAGACGCTTTATGGGGCATATTGTGGCAATCGAATGCACTAACCTCCCTACTATGGAAGGCTTTGTCCAAGATATCAAAACCCTTCTAGAATGCTATACCTTAGAAGATGATACCCATTATGGTCGCGCCATACGTCCTCATCCCCCAAAAGCTACCTATACCTCACCCACACCACGTATGCCACAAAAGCTACGGGATACTTCTACTGATTCGCCAACACTCCAAGCTTCTATGTATGAGGTATTCCACAAATATTGGAGCAAGTACTATACTTTGACCTCTAGGATCTTGGAGCAGAGCTTCCATACGCCTATGTCTCTAGCTGAAATACGTAACCTTGTGTCCAATCAGGGCTTCATTGAGTCACCTATGAATCTTGTCCCTTTACTCACTAGCGAAGCACCTAGTAGCTACTCCCTGTTAAAAGAACAGGCACCTATGACGTTTTGTTCTATACTAGGTCACACACCTACCTCTTATACAACATACCTTGAAAGAACATGGCTACGCAGTCTACTCTTAGACCCCAAAACACAACTTTTTCTAGATGAAGATGCTTGCTTTGAACTCACAAAAGCATTAAGAGGTATTTCACCTTTATATAGTAGCGATGTCTTTACATCTATCCATCAACATACCGCTCCAAGCTACTCCCATAACTTGCTATCTCACTTTAAGTTCATCACTTTGGCCCTTGTTGAAAATCGTTTACTGACTATAGATGGTACCCTCTACATACCTTACAAGCTTGAGTATAGCTTGAAAAAAGATGGCTTCTCCCTCTTGGCTATAGACTATACCACTGGCATACTTCAAGACCTTGTACGTCTACCTCTTAACACTATAGAAACCCTGGTGGTAGAAAAAGCTCATCATCTTGGTCCTGACCTCTCAGCCTTTGTACAATCTACTAAGCGTATACTCTGTTTCAAACTTTGGGATAAGCGCCGCGGCTTCGACCGTGTCTTTATGTACTTATCTCATTTTGAGCGTACGACGACTTTTGATGAAGCAACAAAAACCTGTACAGCTCAACTCACTTATTATCCTTTTGAAGAAGATGAGCTTATCACATCACTGCTATCCTTTGGCCCCATTGTGAAAGTCATTTCTCCCACTCGTATCCAAAAATACATAATAGAAAAACTTCATACACAAGATCAGCTTTTCGCAACTTTTTTTTCATGATTTTTCCTATAGGCCTAGCATATAATGAGTTTATAAAGTTGCAAACAGCCACTTTACTTCCTACAACCCAGGGGGCAAATGCAACTTGTTAGTTTATCTAAAAGGCACCTACAGCCACTTAACTTTCGGGAGCCAAGTCTAGTAAACTGATTCATTATGAGCCTTACGCTTATAATAAATCAGTCCTAGAGCCAAAAAAGGTGCCTTGTCAGATAAGCTTTATATAATGAAAGATACAAACAGCAACCTTCTCATTAGGGACCCGTATCCTTAGGATGTGTTCGTTCAAATCGAACTTATAGCTTTGCTATAATGGCGGAATGGCAGACGCGCGGGTAGAGTACGTATCTTGTTCACTTACCTAAAAAAGGCACCTACAGCAAATCCTTTTCCACTTGTAATGGCAGTGTCGCTAGTTCGATTCTAGCCTATAGGCTTTGTCTATAGTAGCTCAGTTGGTAGAGCATGAAAAAAGGTGCCTTGTGGGGTAAGCAAAAAAAGGAGTTGATCGTATGAATACATTTTTGTCTTTATTTAAAAAAGATTTGAACCAAACAACAACTGAAAATGGTGCCATTGCCCTGCATTCAACCAGTAGTGGTCTTACTGACCTTTTTGCCACCATAGGTGCACTGAGAGAAAGATCTGAGCATGCTATTTCCCATGAATTTATTAAAGCTTTCCACGAAGACCCACTGCTCGCTACAAAGATGGCTTTTTATGCACGTAATATCCGAGGTGGCCTTGGAGAACGCCGCACTTTCCGTATCATCCTTTCCTATCTTGCTACCACACACCCTGAAATTGTCACCAAAAATCTAGATGCCATCGCACTTTTTGGTCGCTATGATGATTTTTATACCCTTATAGATACACCTGTGGAAGATAGGATGTGGCAATACCTTAGTCTTCAACTCCAAGAAGACCTTAGGCATTTTGAAGCAAATGAACCTATCTCCTTACTTGCTAAATGGCTCAAATCTGTGAACGCAAGTAATCTTGAAACAAAAAAACTTGGTAAGTTGACCGCAAAAAAATTAGGCTTCACTGAGAAAACCTACCGCCAAACTTTAGCAAAGCTACGGAACTATTTAAGTATTACAGAAGTACATATGACCTCTGGCAACTGGTCTTCTATTGTGTATTCAAGTGTACCTTCTCGTGCTATGTCTATCTATCGTAATGCTTTCCGTGCCCATGATGCTGACCGCTTCGGGGCTTATGTAGATGCCCTTTCTAAAGGTGAAGCCACTGTTCACGCTTCCACTTTGTACCCTTATGATATACTGGAAAAACTTGACCTTCAGATGCTTCCTAATCAGTACTTTCAGTTAGGTACTCCTGATGCTTTACTGGAAGCTCAGTGGAAGAGCCTTCCAAACTATGTAGAAGGTAGCCACAATGTCCTTATTATGGCAGATACCTCCGGTTCCATGTGGGGAAGACCATTAGCCACATCTCTAGGCCTTGCCATCTACTTCGCTGAGCGTAACACGGGCCCTTTCAAAGATACTTTTATGACTTTCTCCACCAAGCCTTCTCTCGTACAACTGGTTGGTGATACCCTTTATGATAAAATCGCACAAATCCCTTCTATCGTATCCGATACCAACCTAGAAGCTGCCTTTCAGGTCATCCTCCTCACTGCACGTACCCATAAGCTAAAAGCTTCCGAAATGCCCCAGGCTTTAGTCATTATATCTGATATGGAATTCAACGCTGCCACCACCTGCCGTGGCAACTGGACCCTCTACGAAAGCTTAGCAAAACAATACGAGGCACACGGCTATGCCCTTCCTAATATCATCTTCTGGAATGTCAATGCAAGGCACAATGTCTTCCAAGTGTCTTCTGACCATAAGGGTGTACAGCTTGCCAGTGGCCATTCCCCCTCTGTCTTCAAAAGTGTCCTCACCCATATCGACTCTACACCTTACGAGACAATGGTCCATACACTTTCTGACCCCATCTATGATTGCATCACACTCTAAGAGCTAAAGCCACCCTCAGTCGAAGGTGGCTTTTTTCTATCACGCGTTTTGTATCACAATTGTTGGTGTCTTCTTATACTCAAAAACTTTTAGCCCTGAAGCTTCTAAGTCTTCCTGGTGCATATCTATGCC
The DNA here is from genome assembly GCA_051650305.1 of Cellulosilyticaceae bacterium. Taxonomy (GTDB): domain Bacteria; phylum Bacillota; class Clostridia; order Lachnospirales; family Cellulosilyticaceae; genus JBOFDK01. Next base: position 852 of record JBOFIT010000060.1, on the reverse strand, counting down.
TATGATTTGTTGATTCTCATAGGTGGTGTAATAGTAAATCCCTTTTTCTTGGCACATACACGCTGTATAAAGGGTGATGTCATTCTTCCCTTCTGGTGTCGTTACTGCACCACATACCATGGCTACATTAGCTAAGATATGGAAGAACTCTGCCACACCTTCATCTAATGTATTGATAAAAGCTGCATGACTCTTAAGATAAGCCGTTCTTACAAATCTTGATGCTGGTGAGAAATCCCCTGGAAGTCCATGTAGACCCACACCTTGTCCAAGTGGTGTAAGGTTTGCTTTGTCCCATATGGCACTGTCTGGTTGGGTGGATTGTAAGCCAATGTACTGACGTAAGTTGGTCAGATGCCAGTCAAAGGTTGGAGAATTGGTCAATACCCCTACTGTATTGTCATAGACCTTAAGCCCTTCCTTTGTCTTCTCGATGACGATACTTTCTCCATTCCTATCTGTCACCATCCAATGAAGGGTCGCTAGTGGTAAGCCTTCTGCAAAAGGCTTGGCGATAAGGTCTATTCTTGTCATCGCTTCCTTTACATCTGCCACACGTTCAAACTGCCCAAGTATCCAGAGCATCAAATCATAAGGCCCTAAGTTCACCTTATCCTCTTGTACTTCTGGTTCATAGTATGCATAGCCCGGGAAGTTAAGTCCTGCACATGCTAGTCCCTTCTCATTAAAGCCATCTGCAAAAAGTGGATGGTCATTCACCACACTTGCCATCCCTAAGATGGCATGCTGTGTTGTATTCGCATCGCCTGTCACTACATTGGTCCACTTAAACTGCCTTGGCACCAATGTCACATGCTGATTAAAGTTATATTCTAAGTCCATATTTCTTCC
>JBOFIT010000059.1:0-1754 GCA_051650305.1 Cellulosilyticaceae bacterium | reverse complement strand
TAAGAAACACTAAGTTCACTACGTCAGACTAACGGACAAAACTCAGAAAAGAAGTTCACTTTTCTTCAGACAGTTGTCCTAAGAGCAGTCTCACTACGTTCTCTAAGTGTTTCTAAAAAGTCTGCGGAGGAAGCCTCCATATATGAATACCCTCTGCTGGTACTTGGACGTAGTGAAAATGAATGGGGAACCATGCCCGCCGTAAAGAGAAGAAAAATAGAATGTTGATATAGCGTGTTTCAAGCACGCTCTATTTTTTTGTATAAATATATGTAGAAAATTTAGGTTAAGATAGAAAATAAATTTACATAAAAAAAGTATTGCAAAGTGACATAAAAAGGAGTAAGATGAATCTCGGTTCACAATATAATGAACGTTGATTCATAAAGAATAGACATAGACAACATGTAGACAGAAAGCGGGGCATAAGCGATGAATATCACACAACTATTGGCACTAGGTATTTTCTTAGTAGCTATGATACTTATCATGACAGAAAAAATAGACCGTACTGTAGCCGCTCTAGGTGGGGCGATGCTTATGGTACTTCTTCATATCATTCCATCGGACAAGGTGGTAGGTTATATTGATTTTAATACGATAGCGGTACTCGTAGGGATGATGCTTTTTGTAGGCGTTATCAAGAACTCAGGGCTTTTCGAGTATTTAGCAATCTTTACTGCGAAGAAAGCAAAGGGAGATGCGTGGAAGATTCTCGTATGCTTTGCAGTGATTACAGCAGTTTTATCAGGACTTTTAGATAATGTAACAACAGTTCTTCTTATTGGTCCAATGACACTTATCATTACACATATGCTTAAACTGAATCCTATACCATTTCTGATTACAGAAATCCTTGCATCAAATATAGGGGGAACAGCAACTCTTATCGGGGATCCTCCAAACATTATGATTGGTAGTGCAGCAGGGCTTGGTTTTAATGATTTTATTATGAACTCAGCACCAGCAGCATTGATGGTATTTATCGTAACCATCGCTATTTTATACTTTGTATATGGCAAGAAGCTTTGGGTAGAAGAAAGTTATAAGCAAGAAGTGATGCTTTTAGATGAAAAAAAAGCGATTAAAGATAAAGGTTTACTCATTAAGAGTTTAATAGGGATGGCACTTGTGCTTGCAGGATTTATCTTACACGACCATTTAGGTATAAGTTCAGGTGTTGTGGCATTATCAGCAGCAACGCTGATGCTTCTTATTGGTAAGCAAGATGTAGAAGAAGTGATGGCACATATTGAGTGGACAACCATATTCTTCTTCATAGGACTTTTCATACTTGTAGGTGGCTTAGAAGAGGTAGGACTTATCCATGCACTTGCGGAATCACTTATTGAACTGACAGCAGGTAGACCTGTAATGATGATGATTCTCCTTCTTTGGTTATCAGCCATCGTATCTTCATTCCTTGATAATATTCCATTCGTAGCCACACTTATCCCACTCATTCTTACAATGGGTGCACAAGGTGTAGATATCCAGCCACTTTGGTGGGCAGTTTCTTTAGGTGCATGCTTTGGTGGAAATGGTACACTGATTGGAGCATCAGCCAATGTGGTGCTTGCCAATATTGGTAAGAAGAATGGTCACCCTATTAGCTTTGGTGGCTATATGAAGGTAGGCTTCCCACTGATGCTTGTATCCATAGTGATATCAACTATTTATTTACTTGTGCGTTTTGCATAGAAGAGAAAGAGGGGACAGAGAATGAAGCTAGCAGAGGCAAATGGCAATATGAT
>JBOFIT010000058.1:0-7969 GCA_051650305.1 Cellulosilyticaceae bacterium | reverse complement strand
TGGAGTGAACCGGTGGAAGTCGTGCAAATGATTTCGTAGAGACCATCAGGAAGTAAGCTGCCATCTAAAGCATAGCCGTTCCAGCCAAGTTCATTGATGCCTGAAGGCAGTGCCTTAGCAGAAAAGAGCTCATAGCGTTCATTACTTTCTAGACTTATAGCTTCTAAAGAAGCGGTGCAGTCTACACTTGTCTCTAATAAGAAAGAAAACTGTGGCGTGCGAGAAAAAGAGACCACATCGTGGGAAAGTGTAAGGCCGCGGGCTAATGGAAAGTCAGCTCCAGGAATCTCTAAAAGAAAAGGGATGTTCTGTATGGAGTCAGGTCCGGTGATGTAGAGTCTGCCTCCGTAGTGATCTGGTGTCACTAAGCCGTTTAAGGCTACTTGGAAGGGGATAGACTTTTCTTCTAAGGGTGCTAAGGTAATCGTAGTAGGAAAATTTACGGTGTAGGGCGCGTCGGGCTGTTCTTTTTCGAAAGTAAGTGCGTAGGTCAATGGTTTAGATGATGTATTACGCAAGGTAAGCGAAGTCGAAAAAGAAGGTGGTGCTTCGTCAGGTGATAGTAAGGAGAAACAAAGCTGATAAGGTAGACATAGCATATCGGCTTTTGATGAAGCTTCTAAGTTAACGACACCCGAACCTTGGAGGGTGACGCTGTAAGGATTGCCTTCCGGCGTATTTAAAGGTGATGCGTAGGTCATGAGGGCACTTAAAAGCCAATCGCTAGAAAGATCAGGCCTTTGTTGAGAGAGGTTACCCAGTATACCACTTACGTATGCTGCAGACATACTGGTGCCAGAAGCTTTGATGTACAAGTCTTGTGTAGCGGGAGCGCTGCTTAAGATATCAACCCCAGGGGCTATAATATCGGGCTTGATACGTAACGTGCCGAAGGCAGGGCCTTTAGAACTGCGCGCGTATAAGTGACCTGTGGCGTCGTCATAGGCGCCGACGGAGACAGCTAAAGGAGAAGTGGCTAAATCCGATACAGACCAGTCTTTAGGGCCACTATTACCGACAGATTTGACGAAGAGGATATCGTTTGCTCTTGCGTAGGAGATAGCTTTTAAAATAGAAGCATCTGTAAGGTTATAATGAAGTTTTCCAGAAAAATTAATGATTTTAGCGCCGTCTTGAATAGCACGGTAGATGGCCTTGGAGATATTTTGGTGATAAGTTGGCGCATAAGGGGTATCTACGACATAATAAAGAATCTTGGCATCGGGATAAGTACCCGTGGTATGCTGAGTGCCACAAATAATACCTGCAATGTGTGTACCATGAAAGGTAGTAGGGGAGGTATTAAAAGGAATAGGTTGGTTGGTCACAAAATCATAGCCACCTACAATATGATCTTCCAAGTCAGGATGCTGTAAATAAGCAGAAGTATCTAGAATGGCGATTTTAACAGGTGGCGATTGAAGTGCTGAAGTTTTATGTATACCAACGGGGAAAAACAATAAAAAAAGACAAACTATAATATAAGGAAGAAATTTTTTCATTATAAACTCCTAATGACTAAAATGATAACAATAGTATATGTCTTTTTTTGTGTATCATACCTATTTTGAAAGTGGAACATAGGTCTACATGCAATAAGCTGAAGATAAGAAAAATGGATGTATGTAAGTTATGTAAATTAGCGCGAAGGGTAAAGAAAAACTTTTGGAAACTTTATAGAATCAAATGTGAAAATAAATTAAATAAAAAAATTAAATTTAGTTAAATATATTGACACTAGTTAAATGCATTGATAAAATACATATAAATTAATTCACAGAATCACGAATTGTCAGATAAATGAAAGTTCATAAAAGGATAAGTTCCAAATTGAAGAAAACAAGATGAGTTTTGGTAAGTTTATTGTATTCTCGTCCTTTTGTGGGATGAGGTTTTTTTGTCTAAAAAAATCATTTTAAGGAGGTTCAAGATGAAATTATCGGATGTATTAGTACGATGTTTAATGGAAGAAGATATTGACACACTATTTGGCTACCCAGGTGCAGCAGTCCTCTCACTCTATGAATCTCTTCGAGCATCCAGTATTCATCATGTATTGGTAAGGCAAGAACAAGCTGCCGTACATGCTGCCAGTGGGTACGCAAGGACGACTGGAAAAGTTGGGGTATGCCTAGCAACTTCAGGCCCTGGAGCTACTAATCTCGTGACGGGTATTGCTACGGCGTATATGGACTCCATACCTATTGTTATTTTTACAGGGCAAGTAAAGTCGAACCTTATAGGGAGAGATGTTTTTCAAGAAGTAGATATAACGGGCGCTACTGAGCCTTTTGTCAAACATAGCTATCTGCTCCAAAACCCCAAGGATTTTCCACGCATTGTAAAAGAAGCATTTTACATTGCACGCACAGGAAGACCAGGACCTGTCCTTATCGACATACCGATGGACTTCCAAGATGAACAGATTGAATTTAACTATCCTAAAGAAGTAAAAATACGAGGCTATAAGCCAACTATAAAAGGACATATCGGACAAATAAAAAGAGCAAGTAAACTCTTACAACAAAGCAAAAAGCCACTTATATGTGTAGGTGGAGGGGTTTTATTATCTGATGCGAAAGAGGAACTTCAAGCATTAGTAGAAAGCTCACAAGTACCAGTAGTACATACACTTATGGGCGTAGGTGCGATGGATACAGCATCCCCTTATAATTTCGGGATGATAGGTAGTCATGGATTTAGTCAAGCGAACTGGGCACTTAAACAGGCAGATACCATTCTTTTTATCGGTGCACGTATAGCAGATAGAGCAGTGGCGAATGTAGGCATTTTAGATGAAAATGCGAATATCATTCATATAGATATCGATCCAGCAGAAATCGGAAAGATTACAGCAGCGACAATCCCAGTAGTAGGAGATGCAAAGGAGATTCTAAAAGTACTTGGTGGAATGATTAAGACTATTGACACAAAAGCGTGGCGCGAAGCAATCACATCTCATATACAACCACCAAAGTTTGTGACATATGAGAATTGTGTCAATCCAAAGGAAGTGATGCGTACGTTATCTAGGTTACTACCAGAGGATGCCATCATTACAGCAGACGTAGGGCAGAATCAGTTCTGGACCATGAGACATATGGAAGTTAAGGGGACTAGACAAATACTCTGTTCAGGTGGTTTAGGAACCATGGGTTACTCTATACCAGCATGTATAGGCGCAGCAGTAGGCAATAAGAAGCGAAAAGTAGTAGGCGTATGTGGCGATGGAAGTTTCCAGATGAGTTTGTTTGAACTTGGGACGTTGATGCAAGAAAAAGTAGCCCCAATTATTATCTTATTTAATAATAGTGGACTTGGCATGGTAAGAGAAATTCAACGTAGATGTGAGACGAAAGAGTACGGCGTATCACTTGCTGGTAATCCTAACTTTACGATGATTGCCAATGCTTATGGTATGGAAGCAAGAACAGTATATCGTCAAGAAGAAGTGGAAACGGTCATACAAGAAGCATTAGATGCACAGCGGCCGTATCTTATCGAATGTCTAGTAAGCGATAAAGAAAGTACTTTGTAAAGGGGGAGAAATATGGAGAAACATGTAATATCTGCGTTGGTAGAAAACCACTCAGGTGTACTGAGCCGTATATCCGGACTTTTTAGTAGACGTGGTTATAATATCGATAGTTTATCTGTAGGGGAGACTGAAGATCCGAATATTTCACGTATGACCATCGTAACCCAGGCCGATAGACAAATGCAGGAACAAATCAAGAAGCAGCTCAACAAACTAGTAGATGTCATCAAAATCGTAGAGTTAGATGAAGAAAGTGCAGTGTACCGTGAATTAGCACTTATTAAAGTGACGGCAGATAAAGCAGCACGAGCAGAAATCATAGAGATTGCAAATATTTTCCGTGCCCACATCGTAGATGTATCAAGCAAAGCGCTTATTGTAGAAGCCACGGGAGATCAGGGGAAAATTAGCGCTTTAAGTAGTATGCTGGAACCTTATGGTATCAAAGAAATCATCCGTACAGGTCTTACAGCACTACAAAGAGGCGACAAAGAGCTCAAAAACTAGGACATTTTGTCTTAAGTATATACTTTATTAAATTTATTAGTTCAAATACAAGGAGGAATAGAAAATGGCAACATTATTTTACGCAGAAGATTGTAATTTAGATTTATTAAAAGGTAAGAAAGTAGCAATTATTGGATACGGTAGCCAAGGTCATGCACATGCCCTTAACTTACATGAATCAGGTGTAGAAGTTATTGTAGGTCTTTATAATGGAAGTCCATCTTGGGCAAAAGCTGAAAAAGCTGGCCTTCAAGTAATGACTGCAGAAGATGCAGCGAAAGCAGCAGATATGATTATGATTCTTGTAAACGATGAAAAACAAGCAAAACTTTATGCGGAGAGCATTGCACCAAGTCTTACAGCTGGTAAAACACTTGCATTCGCACATGGTTTCAATATTCACTACGGACAAATCGTACCACCAAGTGATGTAAACGTTGTTATGATCGCACCAAAAGGACCAGGACACACAGTAAGAAGCCAATACGAAGAAGGTAAAGGTGTACCATGTCTTATTGCTGTATACCAAGATGCTACAGGTAATGCTAAAGACATCGCATTAGCATACGCTGCTGGTGTTGGTGGCGCACGAGCAGGTATCCTTGAAACAACTTTCAAAGAAGAAACAGAAACAGACCTTTTCGGTGAGCAAGCAGTACTTTGTGGTGGTGTGACAGCGCTTATGAAAGCTGGTTTTGAAACATTAGTTGAAGCTGGTTACCAACCAGAAAGTGCATACTTCGAGTGTGTACATGAAATGAAACTTATCGTAGACCTTATCAACCAAGGTGGATTCGAGTACATGAGATACTCTATCTCTGACACAGCTGAATACGGTGACTACACAGTAGGACCACGTATCATTACAGAAGAAACAAAGAAAGAAATGAAGAAAGTACTTACAGAAATCCAAAATGGTACATTTGCTAAAAACTGGATCTTAGAAAACCAAGCAAACCGTCCTTACTTCCGTTCAATCAGACGTATCGAATCTGAACACCAAGTAGAGACAGTAGGAAAAGAATTAAGAAAAATGATGAGCTGGATTAAAGAATAATTAAAATAAAGAAGGAGGGCTTTATATATGGCCAAAACAATCAAGATCTTTGATACCACCCTTAGAGACGGCGAACAATCACCAGGATGTAGTATGAACCTGAGTGAGAAACTGGAGATGGCAAGACAACTGGAGCGCCTGGGTGTAGACGTTATGGAAGCAGGTTTTGCTATCGCATCACCTGGCGACTTCCAGTCTGTAAAGCAAATTGCAAAGACCATCAAACATGCTAGCGTAGCGAGCCTAGCTAGAGCCCTCACAAAAGATATCGATGCAGCGGCAGAAAGTTTAAAGGGAGCAGCATTTCCTCGTATTCATACTTTCATTGCCACATCAGATATACATATGCAGTACAAATTGAAAAAGACGCCAGAACAAGTGCTTGAAAATGCTGTAGAAATGGTGCGTTATGCAAAGAAATTCTGCCAAGATATCGAATTCTCAGCAGAAGATGCATCCAGAAGCAATCCTGCTTTCTTGTACCAAATCTTCGAGGCAGTCATCCAGGCGGGTGCTACTGTTATCAATGTACCGGATACTGTGGGGTATACTACACCAGAAGAATTCTATAAACTCATCGCAGGTATACGTCAGAACGTTCCTAGCATTGATAAAGTAGACATCTCGGTGCATTGCCATAACGACTTAGGGCTTGCGGTGTCAAATTCTCTTGCGGCAGCAAGAGCGGGTGCGACACAAATTGAGTGTACAGTCAATGGTATCGGTGAACGTGCAGGAAATGCAGCCCTTGAAGAAATCGTGATGAATATCCTTACACGTCGTGATATCTACGACTTGGATTGCCGTCTAAGTACGAAGGAAATTTACAAGACAAGTAAGCTTTTAAGCAGTATCACAGGGGTAAAGGTACAGCCTAATAAAGCTATTGTCGGGGAGAATGCTTTTGCCCATGAATCAGGTATTCACCAGCACGGTATGCTTGCTCATAAGAATACGTATGAGATTATGACACCAGAGTCCATCGGTCTCACGGAGAATAAGATGGTGCTTGGTAAGCATTCAGGGCGTCATGCCTTTGTAGATCGTATCGAGTCTATGGGGTATCAGTTAGAGGAAGAAGCAATCAATAAAGCATTTGAGGAGTTCAAGAAACTTGCAGATAAGAAGAAGGTAGTAACGGATAGAGACGTGGAAGCCCTTGTACTTCGTAAGTCTGTGGAGATTCCAGAGACTTATAAGCTTGAGAGATTCGTTATCAATTCAGGAAATACCATCACATCCACATCTTCTGTAAGACTGCTTTGTAAGACAGGTGCAGTGCTAGAAGAAGTGATGGGGTCATATGATGGGCCGATTGATGCATCCTTTAAAGCGATTGATAAGTTGGTAGGAAAGAAATTCAAGCTTCATGACTTTGTCATTAATTCGGTGACAGACGGTGCAGATGCACAAGGTACTGTAAACCTTAAGATTAAGTTCAAAAATAAGCTTTACAACGGCCATGGCGTAAGTATGGACATTGTAGAAGCCAGTATTTTAGCTTACTTGTCTGCAATCAATAGTATGCTTTATGATTTAGAAAACAACAAATAAAGGTAAGTAGATAGAGGGTTTAAGATTACCGCGGTAGTCTTATTCCCTATACCTATTTATACAGGGTATGACAAAACTAAGAGATAGAAGGAGGAATAGCATATGGGAATGACCATGACACAAAAAATATTAGCAGCTCATGCAGGGCTTAAGGAAGTGGTGGCAGGCCAACTGATTGAGGCTGATTTAGATATGGTACTAGGTAACGACATTACGACCCCAGTGGCCATTACAGAGTTTAATAAGGTTGGAATTACAGAAGTGTTTGATAAAGCGAAAGTAGCAATCGTACCAGACCACTTCACACCGAACAAAGATATAAAAGCAGCAGAACAATGCAAGTGTGTGAGACAGTTTGCTTATGATAAGCAAGTAGAGAATTACTTTGAAGTAGGCGAAATGGGGATTGAGCATGCCCTTCTTCCTGAAAAAGGTTTGGTCGTACCAGGGGATGTGGTGATAGGCGCAGATTCACATACTTGTACGTATGGAGCGTTAGGTGCTTTTTCTACAGGTATTGGTAGTACAGATATGGCAGCGGGAATGGCTACAGGTAAAGCTTGGTTTAAGGTGCCTAGTGCCATTAAGTTTGTTCTTACAGGGAAGCCAACCAAGTATGTAACAGGAAAAGACATTATCCTTCACATTATAGGGATGATTGGTGTAGATGGTGCACTTTATCAGTCTATGGAATTTGTAGGGGACGGCATCGCACATCTTTCTATGGACTCACGTTTTGCTATGGCAAATATGGCCATAGAAGCAGGAGCGAAAAATGGTATCTTCCCAGTAGATGAGAAGACTTTAGCATTTGTAAAAGACCATAGTACAAAGCCTTACACAGTCTACGCGGCAGATGAAGATGCAGTGTATGACCAAGTGATTGAGATTAATTTAAGTACAGTAAGACCCACAGTGTCTTTCCCACACCTTCCAGATAATACACGTACCATTGATGAAGTAGGATCAGTAAAGATTGACCAAGTGGTTATCGGTTCATGCACCAATGGACGTATGGAGGACTTACGCATGGCAAGAGATATCCTAAAAGGTAAAAAAATTGCCAAAGGGATACGTGCTATTGTGTTCCCAGGAACACAGAAGATTTATCTTGATGCCATAAGAGAAGGTATTGTAGAAGACCTTGTAGAAGCAGGTTGTGTCTTCAGTACACCTACATGTGGACCTTGCCTTGGAGGACATATGGGAATCCTTGCAGCAGGTGAGCGTGCAGTAGCTACCACAAATAGAAACTTTGTAGGCCGTATGGGACATGTGGAGTCAGAGGTTTACCTTGCAAGTCCAGCAGTAGC
>JBOFIT010000057.1:0-5914 GCA_051650305.1 Cellulosilyticaceae bacterium | reverse complement strand
CTACGCCAAATAAATGCTCACTGAAAGGTGCGTAAACGACGCGGTACCCACCATGACCATACAGTTTCGTCCGTCTAGGTGCTCGAATATCTGCCTGATTTTCTAACGCTAATGTATAAATGCGATACTCTATGGGGTGTGCATAGGTGTGTCGCCCTGTGTACTCCACTTTCTTTTCACTACTCAGTGAACAGTACCCTTCATACACTTTGGGCCCGTTAAAAGCCATATACCCTACGTCCAATACATAACCGCCGTACTGCCAGAGTATGATCCCACTGACAGCAAGGATTATCAATGCTTCTTTCACACTATTTCTAAGTTGGTAAATCCCCCCCAAAGCAAGGCCTACACCTACGATACCCCCTAAAAGCCCCATCCCAAATCCGATGATGGCTAAGAAGCCTTTCGTTACATCTAAAAACATATAGCCCACCATCCCATAGATGATACTTGCAATGATGACGCTTATACCCACTACTTTCATCCATTTTTTTATTTTACTAATCACTTGGTGCCCCCCTATTTCTTTTGTCCTTACAGTGTTCTTATCTTGAAATTTTATTATACCATGCGGCTCTTAAAATGAAAATAATCCTAGTATTCTATGGCATTATCCTATACAATAAGGTATACCATTAAGGAGTGAATAGCTATGTACTGTGTAATAGGCGAAAAAGTATTAAAATGTGAAGTAAGTGAAAAACTTGAAAATTATTCTTGGGTACGTATCGGCAAGACTGAAAAAGGCCAGACCATCCCAAACAATCGTATTTTTGAAACAGATGAAGCTGCACGTCAATTCATCAAAAACCGTGACGAGCGTAAAGCTTCTAAAGATAAAGATATGACAGATGAAATCAATGATTGTAAGCGTCTCTACGATGCTTTCCTCAAAGAAACAGGCATCATGGTACGTGTCATTGACCGCCGCTTTAAACGCGTCGAAGTAGAGAAACAACTGGCACATCTTCGTAAGAAATATAACAAAAGTGATGATGCGAAAGCAGGCTCTAAAGCACCTAAGGATTCTAGAGCTTACTCGACTAAGCCTTCTAGTAGCTTTAAGACCAAGTCAGAGCCTACCGATGGCCCAGAAAAGAAATTCGGCAAATCTACTTTCAAACCTAAGAGTAACTTTGATCGTAAGCCTGCTGGTAAACCTTCTGATCGTTCTTCAGATAGATCTTCTGATAGATTCTCTGATAGATCCTCTGATAGATCCTCTGATAGATCTACTGGCAAATTCACTGGCAAACCTACAGGTAAATCTACCGGTAAACCTTCTGGCAGACCTACTGGGAAACCTGCTGGTAAGCCTAACGGCAAGTCTGCTGGTAAATTTAGCGGCAAGTCAAACACCCGCTCATCTAAATAATACTACCAAAAGAGGTCTAGCACATGTGCTAGACCTCTTTTACTGTATCTTTATAGTGTAACAGTAATACCTGTCTGGAATTTCTCATCATCAATGACAACTGCGATATTGAATGTACCTTTAATACCTTCTTTCATCACATTCATCATAATAGTACGCTTCATATCTTGTTGGAAGCTTGCTACACAGATAGCTGTGAACGTTTTTTCTGTAGTTGGTACATAGTAACGGTAAGTCTTCTCTTCCCCTTCAAGAAGGAGCATGACAAGCTGGCCTTTTTGGAACTCTGCATTGAAAACGATACGGTCGATTTCTTCTGTAAAGTGTGCTTTATACGCTTCTGGCACCATATTCCCTTCATCTGTAAGGCCTGGCACTTCTGTTAAGAATTCTTCAGATACCCCTAGTGTACCAAGGATTTCTCCTTTACCAAGTTCAAGATTTGCACCCTCGTGGTAAAGTGGCATTTTCTCTGCACGGTAGTAATTACATGGTACTTGCATTTCGAACATCACTTCATCATTAAGTACTTCTACTGTAATTGAGTTACGTGTGGTGCTTGGACTGTTTGATACAGCACTGAGCATCAGGTTTTCTGTAGGCTGCCCGTCTTCCATTACGATACCACCTGAGTGTACAAGGTAATGACCGTCTGCATAGTACTCTACATTACAGATATAAGGTGAGAAGAATTCGCCACCGCGCTCTTTACCGTACTGCCATACTTGCTCGATTGTCATGTTTTCTGTATCGATTTTGTAGCGTACACCACGAGAGAAGTTTTCTCCATTTTTGATGTAGTCTTCTTTACGTTTTGCACGGTATTGACCATTATCAAAGCACATCACATCACCTTCTGGTGTGATTAGGCATGCGTGTTGCTCATATTGCCAATCAAACTCCCCATCGCCTACTGGTGTGAAGAAGTATTTGTCTACCATTTCTTGTGGCCATCCATCTGGGTTACCAAGAATCCAGTTAAGCTCTGATGTCTCATAATCGATATTGATAATAATGTCTTGGTGTCTGCCTGAGAATGAAAGTGAATGTGTCTTTTTGTCATACCATACTGCGTTGTTGTGGAACCAGTCATGCTGTGTCCAACTGCCTGACTTACCTATTTCTTGTGGTAATACTTTTTGCATATCCCACTTCTTGATAATCTCCCCTGTGTTGCGGTCTACAAGTACACAAAGGTCTTCGATGGTACCACGCTCAAAATCTTGTGTAAGAATCATGATATTGCCATCTTCCATCTCTAACTGATCGTGGTGGTAGCCACCTGGAAGGCGGTATTCTTTGTACATTTTTCCTACCATATCCATTTCTACAACACCTGTTGTTGTATATGGCTTCTCTAGGAAACGCTGTGAGCCGATAAGGAAATGACCATTTTTGATGCGCTTGATATCAAAGACAAAGGTATCTGCTAAGTACCAGCGGCACTCTCCTTCATAGTCATAGGCTGCACAGTACGCTTTACCTGTTGGACTGATAAACATTAAGTTATCTTCCATATAAGCTTTAGTTGTCTCGATTTTTGTTGGCACCATTGCTTTCTCGCAAAGTGGTGCTGTTTGAATATTGAATGTATGGCTAAGGCCATTTGATAAGCTAAGTACTACTGTATTGTTGTAGTCGCCATAAAGGCCTAGTACTGGAAGTACATGCTCTTTTGCTGCCTTGTATGTATGGCTTATATCTCCTGCTTCTTCCTTACCTTTAACAGTTACTGTTACAGCTACTTCTTCTTCTGTATCAAACATCGCAACTGCTGCTAATGGTACTACTTTATATGGATTCAGTACAACATAAGGGTTGTTGTATGTATAATTACCTTCTTTATAGATGCTTAGCATCTCTTGTTCATTTGTATATTGCTCATCAATAAGATGGGCTACTTTTTTTAATGCTACTGCCATGTCAATCACTCCTATTTTTAAATGAAATTTTTATTTAATAATGAATGTCGCTAATGGTACACCTACTGCAATCAATACGATAAGCACATACGCAGACATTCCGATTGTGTATTTATAGACTTCTTTTGTTTGTACCCACTCTTTGTTTGAGTGAAGAATCGCTGCATAGGGACATGCCGCTGGTGTAATACTTGCAATATGTACTGCGAAGATAACAAGCATTGCTACGGGTACTGGATTGAATCCCATGGTTTCTGCAAGTGTTGTCACGATTGTTAAGACGATCATACCTATTACGAGGTTATTACTAAAGTTTGTGGCAATAAGTGCGATGGTAACGAAAATAATCATAATCATGATTGGACTCTTGCCTTCTACAACGCCTGAGAAGATATTGCTTAAGAATGTACGAATCCCTGTATCTGGGTGTGTCAATGCTGATCCAATGACAAGCGCTGCACTTATAATACAAATCATTGGCCAGTTCATCACTTTATTAAGTATTTTACCTAATGGTAGAAGCTGCTTGCCATCTATCTTGATAACACATAGTACTGCTACGAGAAGCATTGCAAATCCTGATGATCCAAGCATCGTAAGGAATGCTTTAATTTTTAATCCATCTGGTAAGAGACTTGGTAAGAACATCCCTGCCATGAAGACCACAAGTGCACCCATAAGCGTTTTTTGTGCTGCGTTCATTGGTGGTAATTTTTCTTTCTCAAAATGCTCTGTGCGTACTGCCTTTAGTATGGTTACATCTGGTCTATAAATGTATTTCATCACAAACACAAGACCTATAATAAGTACAGTCCCTACTGTTACTGAAACACCGAGGTATGCTATTGGATCGATTGCTATGCCTGATATATCTCTGAAATTCTCAAGCATGAGAAGTACGATACCTCTAAATGGCATGGCCGCATAGCCAAAGAGTGCCACAAGTACGACACCTATAACCATTAAGGTTGCATATTTGTCCCCTGATTTGTACCCAATGTCTTTAAACAATCCGTATAAGATTGGCCAGAATAAAAAGATTGCGGTATCTGCTGAGGTTAAGATTGTAAGTAAGTAAACACCTGCAAAGATCATAAAAGTAAATACCCAAGGGCGTCCATTGATAATCTTACGTGTTACAAACCATCTTCCTATGTATTTGCAAAGATCATTTTCATTGATAGCACCTACAAGTGCTAGGATACTTATAAGGAGCACCACCTGACTGCTTCCAAAAGACTGTGCATACGCTTGTCCCATAGTGATAAAGCCTGTTGATGCGATAGCGATAATGCCAAATAAGCTTGGCCATACTGTATCCACAGTAGTCCATAAGTAGATCATTCCTAAGAAGATACCTGCAATTTTCATACCAAGTGGTGTGATAGGGTCTATCGGTTGTAAATAACCTATCCCAAACATGAGTAAGAGACCAATTGTACAGTGAATCCAGTAGTTTCTATCCACCTTTTTCTTTACATTAATCGTTGTGTTTTGTACTGCTGCAACGGCTTCATTTGCCATATGCTTTCCCCCTCTCTACTTGTTAAAATAATATCACACTTTGCCTCTTATTAAGATTAGTCTCCGTTAATAATTAAATATTATTTTATTTTTTATGTATTTTTTTATACATTAATGTAGTATAATATTAGCTAATACTATATTTTTTGTGTAGTTGGTATACTTGTTTGTGTATTTTCTTTTTATACGCTAGGTTTATCACTTGTTAATTTATTTACACTTTCTAAGGAGCACACTATGATACAACATCATTCATCAGATTTTGAACAACTTTGTCAGTACGGTACGCTTCTGACCTTCCCTAAAGGTCATGTTTTTTATGATGTCTATGAAAACCAAACCTATGTTTACTGCTTAGCTGAGGGGCTATGTGCCCTTACCAGTTTAAAAGATTGTGGCAAAGAGCATATTTACTACTATTTAAAGCCCCCTAATATCATCGGATGTATTCCTGCTTTTATCAATGCTTCTCATCATACAGATATCTCTGATGAATCTTTCTTTTTATTAGTGGCAAAAAGTTCTTGTACTGTTTATCGCCTGACACAAGAGACTTTTTTCGAGGTGATCCAAAAGCATCCACACCTTATTAACGTTGTCCTTTCTAATGTGGTCAATACCTCTCGCGATCTTTTGAAGCATTCTTATCTTATAACAGAAGCTACTGCTTCCTCAAAAATCGCCTCGACACTCCTGTCTCTTTCTGAATTAAAAGGAAGTCATTACATACTTCATAAATCCTTTAGTTACATCGAGCTCTCAAAATACTTAGGTATTCATCATATCACAGTAGCACGTATCATTGCTCATTTTAAGGATGAAGGCATCATCGCTAAGCACGGTCGTTCCATTATCCTTACCGACCTAGAGAATCTTAAGCTCTACGCCCAAAATATAAAAACCGTACAATACTAAACCCCAAAGGGTGCTAACGTTCTGTCTAATGGTTAGCACCCTTTGGGGTTCTTGTCTTAAGTTCATTTAATGCATGTAGAAAAGCTTCATCTTGCTTGTAATCAATATACATAAGGCAAGATATGGACTGTCCTTCTTCGATGATACGGGTGGCTATACGCACATGATCTTCTAG
>JBOFIT010000056.1:0-16092 GCA_051650305.1 Cellulosilyticaceae bacterium | reverse complement strand
CCTGATATAATTCCGATAATAATGGCAAAGTCTATACCAATGCACGTCAAAGCAATGCTTATTAACGTTCCCATAATGACAGCATCTATAAGTTGCCCTCTAATATAGCCTGAAAAGACATAGTCAATATCTCTCCCTATATCCATCACTTCATTGCGAATAGACTGAGGGACGAATAATAAAAGTAAACGCTGCCATATAATGAGTAACTTTTTCTTGTCTTGTAACAAGTAAAAAGCAATGACCACCCCTAATCCTATACTAATGAGCTGACCACCTATGCCCTTTAATAAAGCCACTACTTTTAATGACATTTGGTCAATGAACTGCTCGATAAAGCCGTATATTTTGCCTATAACTTCTATGTGCCCTTGCACAAAAGGTATATCATTGGCCATCTCATCTACATTTCTCAAGAGATTATGAAATGCAGCCACATAATTTTCTAAGGTTTCATTCATTGCTGTGTGCTGTAAAACCCCCATCACATCTCTTACATTAATCACTACAATTAAAATAATAAGGCCCAAAAACGCAATAAAGGTAAGGAAAGCTAATAAGGTCGGCAATACACGCGTATTGCCAACTTCTTCAGTAGCTCCCCCTACCTTTTTCTTTTGATGCCATGTAGGTAACTTCCCACATCTTTTATCGTAGAACGCCACTAAAGGGTCCATTAAATAAGCTATAATAAACCCAAATAAAAGTGGCGCAAAAAGTGTAAATACTTTTTTAATAATGTTTACTAAATACCCCCCTATGACTTGAATACGTAAAAGCATGAAAGCTAATACCATAATAACGACTACCGTTGCCACAGTGTATGCTGCAATGGTGAAATACTTGTTATTTTTTTCAATTTTCATAGAGTTCTCCCAGGTCTAATGTCTAAAGGTTTTTCATGTTTTTTAAAAGTGCAATCAGGTAACCGTATACACGCTCCATTGAAGAAATACTTGCACGTTCTTCAGGTGAATGAATGTCATAAGTGTTTGGCCCAAAAGCGATCATATCTACCCCTGGCATTTTTTCTAAGATAAAGCCACATTCAAGACCTGCATGAATCGCTTTAATTTCAGGCTTTTTGCCATACATCTGTTCAAATACTTCGACTGCTTTATCGCGTAATGGTGATTCACTTGCATAAACCCATGCAGGATAATCACCTGTAAGAACGCATTTTGCACCGATGTACTTACATACGGTGTCGATCTTGCGCTTGATATTTTCTTTTTTGGTTGGCATCGAACTACGGATAGATACTACCATCTTCAGTATTTCTTTTTCTAATTGTACAACCCCAATGTTAAGAGATGTTTCTACAAGCCCTTCAATTTGCATGCTTTGACCCATAATACCATGAGGCATAATCATAATCATATCAAGGATTTTCTCTGATAGCTCTTGTGAAAGTACTTCTACTGTACTGTCTACCTTCATCGCTACAAGTTTAACATCTGGGTCTTGTGCTTCATACTCACTTGTAAACATCCCTTGATGGTTGGCTATAATGGTTTCAAATGCTTCACACTGATTTTGTGGAATAGCTACTGTAGCTACTGCTTCTCTTGTGATAACATTGTCTTTTGTACCACCTGAAAGTACTGCAAGTTGGAGTGGCATCACCATACGTACTGCATCTAACACACGGTTCATAAGCACATTGGCATTGGCACGCTCACGGTGAATATCTGCACCTGAGTGACCACCTAATAATTGATTGATCTTTAAGTTGTAAAGGACTGTTCCTTCTGCCATTTTCTCGTAGCTTACAGGTAATTCAATAAGTGCTTTAGCACCACCTGCACAGCTTACTAAGAACTCACCTTCATTATCTGTATCTAAGTTAATGAGCATCTTGCCTTCTAGGTATTCTGGGTGCATTGCTGCTACCCCGCCCATACCTGTTTCTTCTTCTGTTGTCATTAATGCTTCAATAGCTGGATGCTCTATTGTATCGTCTGCAAGTACTGCCATCTGATAAGCGATTGCTACACCATTATCAGCGCCTAATGTAGTACCTCTTGCACGGATGAAGTCACCATCGATATACAGGTCTAATCCTTGTGTTTCAAAATCATGCTGTGTATCATTGTTTTTCTCACATACCATGTCTAAATGCCCTTGCATAATCACTGTCGGTGCATTTTCATATCCTTTAGTTGCTGGCTTTTTGATGTAGATATTGTTTGCCTCATCTTGTTTTACCCAAAGTCCAAGGTCTTCTGCAAACTTCACCATATAATCACTTACTGCTTTTTCATTGCCTGATCCTCTAGGGATACGACTTATTTCTTCAAAATAATAAAATACTTTCTGTGGGTCTAGGTTTTCTAAAACTCTTGCCATCATGAAACCTCCTAAGGTGCTTTTTTAATTTTTAAAACTATGTATAGGGGCTGGAATACGACCTCCACGATTGATAAACGCCGCACATGAATAAGGATTAACTGCCATAATTGGCGCACGGCCAAGGAGCCCTCCAAATTCCACACTTTCACCTATACCTTTTCCTGCTACTGGAATGATACGAACTGCTGTTGTCTTTGCATTAATCATACCAATAGCCATTTCATCTGCTATAATTCCTGAAATAGTGCTTGCACTTGTATCGCCTGGAATAGCGATCATATCTAGTCCAACGGAACACACGCAAGTCATTGCTTCTAACTTTTCTAAAGTAAGTGCACCTATCTCTGCCGCACGAATCATAGCATGGTCTTCACTTACAGGGATAAAGGCACCACTTAAGCCACCTACGTAAGAAGATGCCATAACACCGCCTTTTTTCACACAATCGTTTAAAATGGCAATGGATGCTGTCGTTCCTGGTGCACCTGCTGATTCTAATCCCATCTCTTCCACAATCTCTGCAATACTATCGCCAACTGCTGGTGTTGGTGCCAGTGATAAATCGATAATACCAAAAGGTACCCCTAATGTATTTGCAGCTTCTGTAGCTACCATCTGACCTGCACGGGTAATTTTAAATGCTGTACGCTTCACACATTCACACATAGTCTCAAAGTCACGACCACGCACTTCTTCTAAGGCTTTTTTTACAACGCCAGGGCCACTCACACCTACGTTAATAACGGTATCATGCTCGCCTACCCCATGGAATGCGCCTGCCATAAAAGGATTGTCTTCTGGTGCATTACAGAAAACCACAAACTTGGCACAGCCTATGCTTTCTCTTTCCTTTGTACGTTCAGCAGTAAGTTTTATAATTTCTCCTATGCGTTTGACTGCATCCATATTAATACCTGAACGTGTAGAGCCTACATTAATCGATGAACATACATGATCTGTCACTGCCAATGCCTCAGGTATAGATTCTAGTAATACCAAATCAGAAGGTGTACATCCTTTTTGTACAAGTGCTGAAAAACCACCAATGAAGTTGATACCTACTGCTTTTGCAGCTCGGTCTAACGCCATTGCAATCGGCACATAAGACTGTGCTTTCGTCGCCCCACCTACTAGTGCAATAGGGGTTACGGAGATACGTTTATTAACGATTGGTATGCCATACTTTTTAGAGATTATTTCCCCTGTCTCTACAAGTTTTTCTGCACGTTGTGTAATTTTATCATAAACATTATTACACAGTTTATCCATATCATCTGAAATACAATCTAAGAGGTTGATTCCCATTGTAATTGTCCGTATGTCTAAGTTTTCCTCTTGGATCATCTTATTGGTTTCTAATACTTCCCATCTTGAAATCATACTCGGCCTCCTCTCTTATTAAATACGATGCATGCAATCAAAAATGTGCTCATGTTGTAAACGAATGTCCACTTCAAGTGTCTGGCCTAATGCAGCAAGTTCATCCACTACTTTTGTGAAGTCCTCACTACTTCCTGACATGTCTACAATCATCATCATATTAAAGTAACCTTGTACAATCGTTTGGGAAATGTCCAAGATATTGATCTGCTTCTCACTTAAAAGCATACATACCTTCCCAATAATACCTACTTTGTCTTTTCCTACAACCGTTATAATCCCTTTCATAGACTCCTCCTTAATTTTCCCAATAAATCTGTAATTTATCCCCTTCTTGAAGTACATCTGTGACAGCAGCACGTTTGTGATTAAGTATAAGTTGAACAGTTCCTTGCGGCTTCGTTAGATCAAAATCAATATAATCAAATATGTTAACAAACATATAGGGGGACTTTTGGTACGGCAAAACAACTTCTTCATCATTGACAATAACTTTTATCCCCTGAATTTCTGATGTCTCACTTATTTGCTGGGCCTCCTGATTGTCATGATTCGCCTTGGCTTTCTTTTCTTCTTGCCATTCAATAACATCATTATGCTTTAATTGATAGTCTGTGGCTACACATTGCCCATTCACTTGCACGCACCCTGCTCGCCACTCTTTTCCCATTTGTCTTAAAAAACTTTCAATTGTATCAAGTCTACATAGGGTCACACAATCTTGTGATTGAATGTGATACTTGAAGTCGACACAATCGCCACCTACAAAAATAAGGGGTAACTGAATAGTCTTACCATCAATAATGATAGTCTTTTTATCTTCTTCAGCTACATACATAGCTACAGTAGCCATGGCATCCTCTCCAGCCTTTGCCTCTATAAGGAGCACTTCGTCTCCTTCTTCAATGGTTGTCTCTAGAGATGCTGGACTATTATTTAGCAATAATGTGGAAGGTTTTCCTACCTTACCTTTTATTCTAATACGTTCTTCATTTAATTTGAACATAAGAGTCTTGCCATTTGTAGGGAATATTTGTGTATGCTGAATCCCACGCTCTAGTAAAGCGTCTAATACCGTCAGTTTTTTGGTATTTAAAAGTTTTGTAGGTACACCATTAACATAAACTAATGTAAACTCATTTTGCTGCTCTTTAATAGCTGTCAAACAAATACCTATCGGTGTGATCATCTCTGGTCCATTGGGTACTTCACACTTATAGTCTATCTGCTGAATATGCTGTGTGCTTCTCATGGCTACCCTTTGTGGTGGTAACTCCAGCACATTGGCTAACGCTTCCATAAGCCCTGGCATCTGACTACCGCCACCTACACAGAAAACCGCATTGGGTGATTTTTTACCATTAAGCTTTGCGATTTGCTTACCGATTTGCTCAGCTAGCTTTTGAATAGGTGGTTCGATACAGGTAAGCAACGCTTCTTTACTTACTTCACTTGGAATACCAATGATATCTTCATAGGAAATACTTTCTTCTTTGTTAATCGCTTGCTTCATACGCTCTGCCATATTGAAATCCACCAAATACTCATGGACGATTTTCTCTGTCACTTCATCACCGGCCTGAGGAATCATCCCATAGGCAACCACACTGCCTTCTTTGGTTATGGCAATATCAGAAGTCCCCGCCCCTATGTCTACTAAAGCCAAGTTCAAAAGTCTCATATTATCTGGTATAACCGCATTCATAGCTGCTATTGGCTCCAGTGTCAGATGACTCACTTCTAAGCCCACACGTGAGGTTACGGCATATAAACTATCTACAACGCCTTTTGGTAAAAAGGTAGCGAGAAGTTTTGCCCCTATTTTTTGTCCCTTATGCCCTTCTAGATTTGCAATCATATAATCTTCTAGATAATAATGAATCACTGTATGTGCTACACAAAAATAGTCTGTGCTTTCTAGTTTCTTTTCTTGCTCCACCAGTTTTTTCGCTTCTTCAATCCCAGCCATCTCTAAGGCCTGTATATCCATAGCTGTTATTTCTTGAATCTCCTCAAACTGCTTTTCTACTATGGTAATTTGTGTATTCAGTACACGCCCCGCTGCTGCGATGGCCACTTGCTTAAGGCTTTTTCCCCCTAACCTATCTTCAAGCTCTTTTTTCACCTTTTCCACTATGGCTGCTACTTTTTGAATGTCATGTATTTGCCCATCCATCATGGCACGTTCCACATGCTCCATACAAACACATTCTAAGACAGTCCATTTACCTTCTTTTATGTAACCAACACTTCCTATAACCGTTCGTGTCCCTATATCTAATCCAAATAGTAACGTTTCCTCTTGTGTATGATTCATTCTTCTTCTCTCCAATCTCTCATTAAGGCTGCCATTTGCTTCGCATGCTCACGTGGTTCCACACTTTGTATAAAACACCCTGTGGCTAATTCAAACCCCGCAATCTGCCCTATCCTCGGTAAAAAACGTATATAAAAATGATAACATTCATCACCTTGTACTTTGCCATTCATCATACAAATATTATAATGCCCATCAGGTAATATGTGCTGGTAGGCTTTCGTTACCTGCATCATAAGCTGCCCTAGACTTCTCATTTCATCATCCGTCATAGCTGCCAAATCTCCAAAGTGGCGTTTAGGTAGTAGCCACGTTTCATGAGGAAAGCCAGACACATAAGGTGCAATCACCCACCACCTATCACTTTCCAAAATCACCTCACCTAAAGCTTGTGTTGCCATTTGATAACATATATAACATCCCATTTTCATAGATGCTTCTTCTACTTTTTCATAATGCTGCATTAACGTATAAGGTATTTGCTCTAACGCAACGATTTGCCAATGAGAATGTGCAATGCTAGCACCTGCCTTTTGTCCATTATTCTTAAAAATCTGTATGCATTTATTTTCCCTAGCTAACATTCGGTATCTTTTTTGCATAGTTTCTAAAAGATCACACCAATGTATTTCCCCAAATGTTTCTATATGGCGGTTATGCTTAAGCGTATCGATAACAACGTCATGGGCACCTTTTAAATCTTCTCCAGTTATAGGATATTTATTGTTCACAATACGTATCCTATCCTCAGCTTCAGTATGCTTCTCTAACCAAAGATGCTCAAGCATATGGGCATTTTCCTGACAAAAAGGGCATTGTTCTTTTGCTTCTTTGTCAACTGAAGGTCTAGCTATTCTTTTTGGCGCGACAATACTGCTCGCTGCAAGTATCGGTTCATTGTATAAATACGACATATTCCACCTCTTTATCCTCTTAAATGTTATTTTACTATATTGTGGTTTAAAATAAAAGAAATAAATAAGAGACTAGGGCTGCGCCCTAGTCTCTTATTTTTTCAACTGCCAACTTTCGATATGTGCATAAATATTAAGTGGTGTTGGATTTAAATCACCTGTGATTTTCTTCTTGGTAATAAGTGCGCCATTTCTAAAGTATAAGCTAATATATGGGTTGTCTTGTGCGATGTGTTGCTGAAGCATCCCATACACTTCTTTAATTTGAAGTGGTGAGGCATTAAATGCATGGGTCAATAGTTCATCCATACGCTCGTTTTTATAACTCACAAAGTTATCACCAGCGTTTATCTGTGTTGAATGGAAGGCGAAGGTCAAGTCTGGAACATAAGAAAGTTTCCAACCACCTAAGAACGCTTCATACTGTTTGTTGTAGATGCGTTCTTTATAGGTGGGACCATCCACTTCTTCGATTGTCACTTGAATACCTATTTCCTCGTACATCTTTTGAATGCCTTTTGCCACCGAGAGTCTATCTTTATTTTCTTTGTTTACAAGTAAACTAAAGCGAAGTGGCTGATCGTTTTTAGTGAAGCATTTGGTTTTTTGGTCAAATACATACCCTTCCTGAACAAGTAAAAGCTTTGCTTTTTCTTTATCATAGCCCTTAACCTCTAATGTAGGGTCGGCTAAAAAAGAGTGTGGACTAATAGGTGTATCCGTCACAGTACCATGTCCTAAATAATAAGTGTTTAAGATATACTGCCGATCAAGGCCGTAGGCTAATACATCACGTATATTTTTATTTTGGAAAAGTGGCTTATTAAAGTTCACACCCATAAACTCATAGTATTGGGTATGCATCTCATACACTTCTGCCGACTGGTCTTTTGCGTATTTTCCCCAATCCATCACATCTGTATAAATCACATCGATGAGGTTTTGTTCGAAAGCATTCAGTTCACTTTCATTATCTGGTGTAATCATGATTTTGATTGTCTCGATAGACGGCACCCCTGCAAAGTAAGCTTCATTAGCTTCTAATGTCACTTCTTTGTAAGGAATATTGGAAGCATACTTATAAGCACCACTTCCTAGCGGATTAACTTGTAGACTCTGCTCATAAGGTAAATCATACACGTGTTTTGGAATAACTGGGAAGAAAAGTGTTTGTAGTGTGCCGCTAAAAGACTGACGATACGCTATCTTTACTGTTTGTGCATCAAGCGCTTGGACATTTGCTATGTTTTTTGTTGTTAGTTTATAAGGTGATTCTTTGGCTTCTTGAATGGTCTTTAAGGTAAACACCACATCTTCTGAGGTAAGAGGTGTACCATCTTGCCATTTGATATCATCTCTTAAACGAACAGTCATAGCATTTTCATCTGCCATATAAGACCAGCTTTCTGCAAGATTGGGTGAAATACTTCCATCTTCTTCGATGTCCACTAAGGTGTCAAAAATAAGGTGTAAGTTTTGTTGGACACTACGTTCCATATTGTAGATAGGATGAAGTGTCGTAGGGTTTTGCATACTGATATAAATAAGTGAATCTTCATTTTCATTTTTTGGTTTTTCTTCTGATACTTCTTTGGGCGGTTCCGTTGGCTTGGTGCCTTCTTTGGCGCCACACCCTACTAGTACCACCATTGAAGCCACCCCTATCAGAAGCACCTTTTTTAGCTTTTGTACCATTTGGCTTATTCCTCCTTGCATCATACAGCCTGTGATTTACATTTTTTCTAAAATCCCTTTTATTTGTTGCATTGTAGAGTCGTAGGATTCATCGTTATTAATCACATAATCAACTACTTTTTCTAATTCTTCCCATGTTTTTTGCTTTTTAATCCTTGCCATTGCAGCTTCCTCAGTGACTTGATCCCGTGCCATCACACGTTCCACACGTACTTTCTCTGTGGCAAATACCCCTAATACCACATCGGTTAAGCGTACTAAGCCAATCTCTATCAAGAGTGCCGCATCAATAATGATATACGTATACTGCCCCGTAGCCTTCACATCTGCTATCTGTCTTTCTACTTCTTGATGGATAAGTGGATGGGTTATTTGATTCAGCCTATCTAACTGTGCTCGGTCACTAAACACGATAGCTGCTAAGCGACTTCGGACAATGTTTCTTTCCTCGTCCAAAATGCCTTCACCAAAAGCTTCGATGACTGCCTCATAAGCCTGACCGTGTTTGAGTAGAAGCGTATGCCCTATCTCATCAGCACCTATCACATAGCAAGGTACTAATTCTTGGAGAATGGTAACAACTGTTGTTTTACCTGCCCCTATTCCCCCAACAATGCCTAATCGTTTCATTTTACATCTCCTACTTGGTAGCTAGCCAATTGGCACCACGATGTACATCTACTGCCATTTTAACAGCTAAGTCTACCGCATGCTCCATTTGGTATTTTAAAAGTTCTGCTACTTCTTGTTCTTCTGATTTATAGACTTCTAATAACAATTCATCATGTACCGTTAAGATCAGTTTTGAACGTAAGTCTTTTTCTTTAAGTGCCCTATACACGTTCACCATAGCGATTTTAATAATGTCCGCTGCTGTTCCTTGTATCGGTGTATTCATCGCTTTACGCTTACCAAACTCACGTAGATTATGATTTTTCGCATTAATCTCTGGAATCTCACGCTTACGATGGAAAAGTGTCTCCACATAACCATACATGGATGCTTCTGCCACAAGGCTATCTAAGAATTTCTTGATTTTAGGATACTTCTCAAAGTAACCTTCAATATATTCGCCAGCTTCTTTTGCTGTAATGCCTAAGTCTTGTGCTAAAGAGAAAGCACCCATTCCATACACAATCCCGAAGTTAACTGCCTTCGCATTGCTACGTTGCAGTGGTGTGACTTCATCAAACGGAATATGGAAAACTTGTGAAGCAGTCAAGCGGTGAATATCTGTTCCTTCATTGAAGGCTTCTATCAACACTTCATCGCCAGCCATCGCCGCAAGTACACGGAGTTCGATCTGTGAATAGTCTGCATCTAGGAAAACAAATGCATCGGATTGTGGTACGAAAACTTCTCTGATTTTCTTGCCCATCTCTAATTTAATAGGGATATTCTGCAAGTTAGGCTCTGTAGAACTAATACGACCTGTGGCTGTAATAGTCTGATTAAAAGTGGAATGAATCTTACAGTTATCTGTCATTACGCCTAATAAACCATCTACATAAGTGGATTTAAGCTTGGTATACTGACGATATGCTAAGATATCCTCCACGATTGGATAGTCGTCTTTTAAGCTTTCTAGCACTTCTGCTGCTGTGGAGTAGCCTGTCTTTGTCTTTTTCACAGATGGGATATCCATCTTCTCAAACAAAATAACGCCCAGTTGTTTTGGTGAATTGATATTAAAAGTTTCCCCTGCTACTTCATAAATCTTATTTGCTGTCTCATCGATAAGTTTTTCCAGTACTTCACCATATGCCTTTAACTTCTCAGGGTCAATGGTAATCCCTTCACGTTCCATCTCAAATAGCACTTCAACCAGTGGCATCTCGATGGTTTCAAAGAGCATCATCATCTCATCTTCTTCGAGCTTAGCTTTGAGTGCATCATAAGCCTGTCTCACAACGTAAGCATACTGCTTGTGTGTGTCCTCTGCCAGTGTACCGTCCAATGCTAACCAAGCTTTTGTACTCTTGCCTTTACCACGCAAGTCTTCTTCTGTTTGAAGATGTACATTTTCTAGATAGGTCTCTCCTAGTTCAGCGATGGTATACGTTTCATTGGTAGGGTTACATAGATAGGCTGCAATAAAGGTATCGAATACCTCACCTTCTAAGGCTACTTCATAACGTGCTAATAAATGACGTAGCACTTTACTATCGTGAATCACTTTCAATGTCTGTGATGTCTCAAATGCTTCTCGTAACACATCTTTTGAAGCTGGTGCATCCATATCCAGTAACCCATAAGCCACTTCATTTGCCACACATACACTAAGGCCTATATGCTTACCTTCTTCAAAATACGACCAACCACTTACTTCTGTTTTGGCACGGTTTAAAAGCGTGGTAAAATCACTTGTCTGCACCGTAAGGGTAGCCTTTGGCTCAGCTGATTCTTCTCTCCCTAGCTTTTGGATGAGTTTCTTAAAGTCTAGATTTCTAAAGAGCTCTACCGTTTCTTCATTAAGCTTTAAGTTATAGTCAAAGGATACACCTTCTAAGTCCATCTCCACATCACATACAATGGTCGCTAGCATTTTGCTTTCTAACGCTTGCTCGTGATAAGTCTCTAAGTTTTCTTTCAGTTTCTTTTGGGTGATCTCATCTAAATGCTCATAAATACCTTCTATGGAACCATAAGCTTTGATGAGTTTAACAGCTGTTTTCTCCCCTACACCAGGCACTCCTTTAATATTATCCGAAGCGTCGCCCATAAGACCTTTGACGTCGATGAACGCTTCTGGTGTCACTTCGTATTTTGCTTCTACATCTTTTGCAAAATAACTTTCAATTTCTGTCCCTGTCTGCTTTGTCTTAGGGATTTTAAGTTCAATATGTTCTGATGTTACCTGAAGTAAATCACGGTCTCCTGAGACGATGACCACATGGTAGCCTTCTTTTTCATATTGCTTACCTAAGGTACCTAGTAAATCATCTGCCTCAAAGCCTTCTTTTTCCACCATCCCAATACCCATAGATGTAAGTACTTTTTTTAGAAGTGGAATTTGTGGTCTTAATTCAGCTGGCATCCCTTTTCGTGTGCCTTTATAGGACTCACATTTGATATGTCTAAAAGTGGGTGCACTTACATCAAATGCAACACCGACTAAATCTGGCTTTTCTTTGTCAATCATACTTAGCATAATATTTAAGAAACCATACACCGCATTAGTATATAAGCCTTCTTGATTCGTTAATAACGGAATACCATAAAAAGCACGATTGGCAATACTTAGGCCATCTAGTAAAAGTATTTTTTTACTCATACTGCACCTCTTTCTATCTTTTGTTAACCTAGCATTTCTACACTTTTAATAAACGCTAAACTTTTAAATTGTTTTTCTATATAAAATGGGACATACGCCTCACATAACTTACAGAGTTCTTCCAGTAAGGATGGTTCCACATTGAACCTGAAGCACTGCTTAATCGGGCTATAAATAATGTAATACAGCGTATAGCATGTACTGTAGGATACATAGAGATACGGTCTGTCACCTACACATGTATCACATAGTATGCCCCCTTCTTCGATGTTTAAAGCATAACGCCCTTCATCCTGGAAATTTAATTTTTCCCCACACTGGGTACACTGATTCAGCTCTAGCATAAATCCCAGTAAAGCCATGGCGCGTATCTCAAAAATACACCTAATAAGCCTGAGTGGTGCTTGTGGTTTACTTATATTATGTAAGGCATGGAGCATCAATGTGAGTAGGCCACCATTTTCTCCATTTTCTGTAGCCACTTCGCTTATAAATTCTGCTACATAAGTTGCATAGCTTAGCGCCATTAAGTCTTCACTTAATTGATGGAACATATGTGTCACTTCTACAGACAAGAGCTTATAGGTGTCTTTGTACCCACTTATCAAAAATTCTCCAAACACAAAAAGTTGTGTACCTGAAGCTAGACCGCGGTCAAATTTTTTAGCTTTAGGTGCACCAACTTGAATTTTTCCCATTTCTTTTGTAAAGAGAGTGATATATTTATCACTCTCTCCTACTACATACTCTTTTATAATGATCCCATTGACTTTTGTTATCATATTTCGTTCGCCTCATTCAGAATCTGTTGGCCTTCAGATTGGTCCATACTTTCAACACCTAGGTGCTGATTTTTGGTTCTTTCATAATCTTTAAATCCTAGATACGTATGAATATCACCTGTGGTCTCAAAGCACTTCCAAAGATTATTGATCATTTTAATGCCCCCAATCTATACTTTCTACTAATAGATTGTGTTAAAAGACCTAAAATATGTTACAAAAAAACTTCCAATCCTTGGTACCTTGACGATTTAATTTTCTCGGTTATCGTATCCATAGTTCTTAAGAAGGAACTGACTATCACGCCAGTTTTTCTTTACTTTTACCCAAAGTGTTAAGTACACTTTAGAGCCTAAAAGACGCTCGATATCAAAGCGTGCTTTACTACCGATATCTTTAATCATAGCGCCTTGCTTACCAATGATAATGCGCTTATGTGAGTCTCTCTCACAGATAATCGTCGCTTCCACATCGACCATCTCACCATTTTTTCTTGCTTTCATTGTGTCAATTTCCACTGCAATACCATGTGGAATTTCTTTATCAAGTAAATGAAGTGCTTTCTCACGGATAAGCTCTGCTACGATTTGACGCTCTGGCTGGTCTGTCAGCATATCACCAGGGAAGAACTGTGGACCTTCTGGTAAATATTTCTCAATACATTTTAGAAGTGAGTCTACATTGATGCCTTCATAAGCTGAAATAGGAATAATCTCACTAAAGTTTAAGCGTTCTTGGTACATTGCAATGGTTTCTGCCACTACTTCTTTTGATACAGAGTCGATTTTATTGATACATAAAAAGATAGGTGTCTTAATCCCATTTAGTCTCTCAATAATCTCGCTATCAAGCTTTCCTATTTTTGCTTCTGCTTCAACTAAATAGAATAATATATCTACTTCGTTTAGAGTTGTATGCGCTGCCTTTACCATGTACTCACCTAGTTTATTTTGTGGTGTATGAATACCAGGTGTATCGATAAAGATTGCTTGATACGCATCTGTAGTTAAAATAGTCTGTACACGGTGTCTTGTTGTTTGTGGCTTATTTGACATGATGGCAATCTTTTCGCCTACAAGACGATTCATAAGTGTCGATTTTCCTACATTTGGTCTCCCGATAATAGATATAAAGCCTGATTTAAATGGTTGTTTCATAATAGTCTCCTTATTTGTTTAAGTCTTCTTGTGTAAAGTGGAAAGGTAAAAGTTCTGTAAATGCATAAACTTTAATCTCTCCCGCTGCGTTTTCAAGGATAATCTCTCCCTGTGGCATAAACTCACCAATAACCTGTCTACAAATCCCACAAGGATAAGTAAACTCTTTGCTACTGCTTACAATAGCTACTGCCTTAATGCGTCTTACGCCATCAGATACAGCCTTGAAAATAGCTGTACGCTCTGCACAGTTTGTCGCTCCAAAAGATGCATTTTCTACATTACACCCTGTGTACACTTCGCCATCCTCTGTAAGTATTGCTGCCCCTACTTGGAACTTAGAGTAAGGTGCATAAGCACGTGCCATCGCCTCTTTAGCTTTTTCGATAAGTAATTTTCTTTGTTCTTCCATATGATGTCCTCCTATCTTGTAATACCTAAATTTTTAAGCACTTCTTCTTGTTTTGCAATCATCAGTTTCTCATCTTCTTCATTCATATGATCATAACCTAGTAAATGAAACATACTATGGGCCACTAAAAAGCATACTTCTCTTTCAAATGAGTGGCCATAACTTTCAGCTTGTTCTTTTGCCACTTCATGACAAAGGACGATATCACCTAGCATCAGTTCGTCTGTGTCTAGATTCATATACATCGTCTCATCCAGTTCATCCCACTCAATCACACCATTTGCCATAGGCTCAATCTGAGGGAACGATAAGACATCTGTTGCCTTATCGATTTCACGGTGCGCTTGATTGATTTCTCGTATCTCTTCTTTATCGGCTACCGTTAAGCTAATCTCTGTCTCATACGGTACTTGCTCTACTTTAAGTGCTTCTTTGACTACTGCTTCTACTTTTTCTAGTAAACCTGGCTGGCTCTCAAAAAAGCCATAATCATCTTCTAAATATAATGCCATTTTTCTAACCTTTCTTCTCTGGGTATTCGATACGTTCATGATACATTCCTTTTAACATATGGGTAAAGGAATGTATGATTTTTTCAATATCACTAATATAAAGTGGACATTCATCTAACTGTCCTTCATCTAACTTTTGTTTTACCATCTTACGTACAACGTCTTCGACACTTACCTCAGTACCTATCTTATGCTGCATCGCACGAACTGTAGCCTCTACAACATCTGCTAGCATAATAAGTGCGGCTTCACGTGTCTGTGGCTTAGGCCCTGGGTATTGAAAATCCTTTAAAAGCACTTCTTCATCCATTTCTTTTGCCTTCACATAGAAAAATTGGATAATGCCGGTACCATGATGTTGTCTAATCATATCTTTGACACATTTCGGTAGTTTATACGTCTCTGCGATTTCAACACCAGAAGTAACATGAGATAAAATAATATCACAACTTGATTTGGGGTCCATATAATCATGAGGATTATCTCTTACTTGATTTTCTTTGAAATAATTACTTGATTGTAATTTTCCAATATCATGATAATACCCGCCTACACGTGTTAGCAATGTATTGGCGCCAATATCACTGGCTGCTGCTTCTGCTAAATTAGCCACCAACAAACTATGGTAATACGTACCTGTGGCTTCAATCAGTAAACGCTTTAAGACCGGTTGGTTGGGATTAGTAAGTTCTAAAAGCTGTATCGGTGTGATAAACCCAAAAGCAGCTTCCCACAACGGCAAACTTCCTACTACCAATACCACTTCTACAAGGCCTACTGCAAAGGCTTGTCCACCTCGTATAAGTAGTCTAGGCTCGATGTCTACACCTACCACAAGATTAAGTGAAATATAGATTAACATATGTAAAGCACCTACTAAAAGGGCACATTTCATCGTCTGCTTACGTTGCTGCATAGAAGCGACAATCATAATGCCAATGACACCTGTCATTAAGATATAAAGGATAAATATAATATCACCTTTACATGCAATAGCACTGATAATGACAAGAATAAGATGCATAATAATGGCAATCTCTTTTTTAATCAAAATGGCCATAAGCATGGCACCTATACTCAGTGGAATATAAATCACTTCTAGGGGCATAAATAAACGCACAATCACCAAGCTCAGCATATACACAATAAATATAAGGCTTGTCTGCCTGAACTTTAATTGCCCAAGAACCTTATGCTCATTAAAATATCGACTTAAAAACAGCACCATCAGAAGCATAAACATCAGTAAGCCAAAAAGCTGTATGGCGTTACTTTCATCTTCTTCATCTAGAAAGCC
>JBOFIT010000055.1:0-7564 GCA_051650305.1 Cellulosilyticaceae bacterium | reverse complement strand
AAGCATGCGACCCCTACGTAGAGTAGATACATCCCATTCTTCAACTGAAGTCGCATCTCATGGCCAATCCACGTCAAGGTTCTCATATAAGCACCCTCCCCGTTACCGTGGTAAAGATTTCTTCTAAGGAAGGTTTCTTTGTATCGATTCTTGTGATGTTACCTTCATCCAATACTACTCTAAACCCTGCATCTTTGCCTATGGTACTGAGTGCAAACGTCTCTTCTCCCTTTTCTGTCTCCACTACCACTTGAGCCACGCCGTATTTTTCTCGTAGTGCCTCTGGGGTCCCCATCTCTTTGATTTCACCTTCTACGATAAAGGCTACACAGTCGCATATTTGCTCTGCAAAACTCATGTTGTGTGTGGTTAGGATAACCGTTTTTCCCTCAGCTTTGTAGTTTCTGATAGCTTCGCGAATAACAGCTGTATTATTTGGGTCTAGCCCTGAAGTTGGCTCATCCAAAAAGAGAATGTCTGGTGTTCCTATAAGTGCACGGCAAAAGTTCAGTCGCATCTTCATCCCTTTGGAAATTTGATTTACTTTTTTATCTTTATGCTCATATAATCCCATCTGTCTCAGAAGCATACCACTGTCTGCCGGCGTCTTATACAGACCTCTAAAAGTCTCTAAGTTTTCCCATACGGTTAGCTGCTCGTAGAGATTAGGTAATTCGAAGCCTACACCTATACGGTCATAGTATTTATTCCCTAGCCCGCTGACTTCCGTCCCCATAACCACAGCCTTTCCCCTGTACTTTTTCTCAAGGCCTAGTAGCACTTTCTGTAATGTACTTTTCCCTGCACCTGATGGCCCTAAGAGTCCGAAGCACTCTGTCTTCTCTACTTTAAAGCTTATCCCTTTCAAGGTATCTTCCTTCATCCCTTTATAGCAAAACCTTAAATCCTCTACTTGTATCATCTTATCTCCCCATTTCTAAAACTTTTACTTCTGAAATGCCATAATCCCCTGTATAAAAATCTTTAGATACCTTATAAGTTCTTCTCTCGCTTCTTCCATCGTCCCCTGCATCTTCGCTACCACTAGTATAGCTTCTAAGAAAGAATGGGCTAGCATATTGGCTAAGCCTTCCCTTTCTCCTACATGGGTCAGCAAATGTGCTTTCATCACCTGTAAAAACTCCTGCCGATACTTCTCATACTTCGTTCCCTTTGCCCCTTCCATTAAGATGGCAAATCCTTTATTGAGAAAGATATGCTCCCCTATTTTTTTGTAGTCTGCTTCATCCAATACTTGGGCAATATCCTCTAGTGTACCCATTGCTTTATGCTGTATCTTTTCTTTCTCATGCTCTTCAATCAGCTGATCGATAGCCTTCGGTAAGTCTCCCACCAATGCTTCGAATAACGCTTCTTTTCCCTCAAAATAATTGTACACATTCCCCAATGTGGTATGGGCTCGTTTGGCTATGCTACGCATGGAAGTATCTTTATACCCATGCTTTAAGAATTCATATTCCGCTGCCGCTACTATCCCTTCTCGTAGTTCTTCTTTTAATATCTGCATTAGTAAACCCCTGTTCATTTTTAATTTAATTATATGCTTTTTTATAGCCCTTTCAATAGATATGACTTATTAAAAATCATTCCTTAACATTTGTTCATTTTTAACTTGTAAGACAAGTTACTTTTAAAAAAGCAAAAAAATAAACACAGTTTACAGGCTGT
The DNA here is from genome assembly GCA_051650305.1 of Cellulosilyticaceae bacterium. GTDB lineage: Bacteria > Bacillota > Clostridia > Lachnospirales > Cellulosilyticaceae > JBOFDK01. Next base: position 5,875 of record JBOFIT010000055.1, on the reverse strand, counting down.
GTTTATTCTTCCTATCTTCGTATTATTGTTTCTTGAATACATAGTATCCTGGCATGATACCAATCTCTTGATAATCGCCAAACTTCCATTCCACGAACATATAGGTCTCACCCTCTCGTTCTTGTATCACACACTTTGAAACAATGCCAGCATTTTTGTAGACGAGAGCGTTCTTTGTCCAATACACGTATTTTCCATCGGATGCTACTGTATGGCCCGCTCTCTTCTCCATGAACTTACCATCTTCTTTGATCACAAGTTCTTTCACATGCAAGTCATTACTCCATGCACGACCTTCTGGTGAGAAGTGTTCCATCTCCTCTACAAAGTCTACGGCTTTCCAGTTACCTTTCATCGTCTCATCATCTACAAAAGGTAGATTCGTATTATCTACTTTCCCTTTCGCTTCTACTGTCTCTAGATGCTTCCCTTGCTCCAGTACATAGAGATACGGTACTTCTAATCTCTTGTACGTATAGTCACCACTTTTCCATTCATAGAAGAGATAGTTTTTGCCGTCTATTTTTTTAATCGTATACGCACTATTTGTCTGATTTTCTTTACTGATGCTATGCCCTTTAGTCCATTTCATAGAAGTTAGAAATTCTAGATTCTCGCCCTCTTCTTGTACTGCCATCGAGAGATCACCATTGGCTTTAAAGTCCATATAGGTTAAGAAATCAAGTTCACCTTCCCACTGTTTTTCACCGGGGATGAAGTCACTTTCTTCTTTTACGAAGTCTACAACTGTCCATGGTCCCAGAACGTCTTTGTCATCTTTAAAGGTGTAACTGATATCATCTACTCTTTTCATATGATTCGCACTCAATGTCGATATGCTTAGAATAGCTGTAATCACTGCTACGATAAGCAGTAGTTTTTTATTTATCTTTTTGTCTGGCTTTTTCATCATTTTATTTCCTCCTACTGATTGCCTTTGAAGTCTTTGGCTTTCTTCCCAAATCTTTTCAAATGCTACAGTAGGGCTTTTGTCTGCCATACTTTGATGAAGCGCTTCTCGCACGCTTTCTTTCCTATCTCGTTCATCGCTCATTCGGCAACACGCTCCCTTCCATACAATTGAATGATTTTAGACTTCTTATACCTTAATCGTCTTAACCCTGTATGCAATCTAGATTTGCACGTTCCTACTGGAATCTCCAAAATCTCTGCAATGTCTTCTAATGTCATTTCTAGATAATAATGCATATACAACACTTGTTTGATTTTATCCCCTAGTCCATCGATTGCACGTAGTAGTTCCTTATTAGTCTCAGCTACTATTATGTCATTTTCCACATGATGCTCAGCTTGTACTTCTATCATTTCCTCTAATGGCATATAGCTTTTCTGCTTTTTCATCATCGTCCTTGTCACATTAAGCATCATTTTATAAAGCCACGTCTTGAGCGGACGCTTCGTATCATATGTATGGTAATACACGATTGCTCTTATAAATACTTCTTGTGTCACATCATCTGCTAACTCTGGGGAATGGGTTAGAAATAATGCAGATTGGTAGATGTAATCTTTATACGTATCAAATATTTTTTCTGCTTCTTCTTTTGAAATGGCGCCATTCAATTCCCTCACTCCTTTCGCTTACACTTTATATACCTTCGAAAACCTAAAATAGTTCATTTATTTTTTATCTTTTTATTATTTTCTTATAAACAACAAAAACTCGCAAGTTATTTAACTGATTGACTCAGCCTAACTCACGAGTTTTCTACACTTTATGTATTATGCTTGAACTTTAAACTTACTTACAAGCTGTGATAAGTTTTCTGCTTGAGCAGCCAGTTCTTCACTTATGGCAGCGCTTTCTTCTGAAGTCGATGCATTGGTCTCTACGACAATAGAAATATGCTCGATACCTTTTGTTAACTCTTCAATAGCAACACTTTGTGCGCTATTTTCCTCTAAGTTAAATGATGCTTTCTCTACGATTTCTTCGATAATCGTTTTGATGCCTCTTAACTCCTCTGAGGTTTGATCTACGACTGCTCTCCCCTCTTCTACCGTTAAGTTACTTTCCCCTATCAGCTGCGCGATATCTTTTACCGTTTGTGAACTCTTATTAGCAAGATCTCGAATCTCATTGGCTACTACGGCAAAGCCTCTTCCAGCTTCACCTGCTCTTGCTGATTCGATGGATGCATTAAGTGCTAGCAAGTTCGTCTGTGTTGCAATGCTATCGATGACTTGTATGATTTGGCCAATCTGCTGACTTGATTCCTCGATCTTCTTCATCGCCACAACCATTTCTGCCATAGATGCTGTGCCTTCTTCTGTCTTTTCCATAGCCTTGTGGCAAATCTCATTACTTTTCTTAATGTTTTCCGTACTATGTTGGACACCATCTGCTACACTCTCAAGGGTTGCTACGAACTCTTGTACAATACTTGCCTGCTCTGTAGCACCTTGTGCTAAGCTTTGTGCACCACCAGCTACCTCACTTGAACCGCTGGCTACTTGTTGGCTAGCTTCTTCAATCCCCATTAAAGTCTCTCTCAATGTATCAATAAATGTATTAAGTGATGCTTTAATGACACTGAAATCTCCGATGTAATCTTTGTTTATCTGGATGGTTAGATCACCATCGCCAAGCTTTTTCATATTTTCACTGATGTCGTCAATATAAGTGGTCACTGTCTCAATCGTATGTGCTACGGCTTCTCCTAGTACTTGCACTTCATCACCTGTCTGTGCAATGTCCACAGGTGTTTTTAAGTCTCCTTCTGCAAGTTTTTCCATACGGCTTACTAAACCTTCTATCGGTTCTGTCACTTGTCTTGCAAATTTACGTGCTGCTTGATTCCCTACGAAGAGTAAGGCAATTCCTGCCAGAATATCTATAAATAATGCAATATAAAGTATATCTAAGAACTCCATACTGTCCGCAGCGATTACCAAGCTCCAACCTCTCGTTTTGGCAATAGGAGCATAACTTGCTACACGTGATTTCCCACCGTATTTATACATCCCAAGGCCACTTTCTCCTGACATTGCCTTATATTCCACATCTGCAATATCTCTAAGTCGTCTGTCATTTTTGGCTTCTTCCTGTGTATTATACGCTTCTGCTACTAATGCTTGATCATTATAAAGCACAGTCGTTCCTTCTTTGTTAATAACATAAGCATTCCCTGATTCTGCTACATTTGTAGCCGCTACAATTTCGTAAATATAATCATACCCAATGAGTACATAAACAACCCCTACTACACTCCCATTATTAGCATATACCGGTACTGAATAGATAAAGCTTATCTCTCCTGTATCTTTTCTTACAAGTGGGTCCGTTAAATAACTTTCCCCCGACATCGCCGCTTGGAAATAATCTCTATCTGCTACACTTCTTTGCGTCGTAATATTAATACCTGTACTATTTGCATAGTATAGATCTCCACCAAATAAATCTCTATATGTTTCTTGTTTCTCTTTTAAGTAAGCCTTCTTCTCAGCATCAGAAGTTGACTGATCGCTAAGGAGAGGTTCTGTAGCTATCTCTCGAAGCAGTAATTCAATCGCCTCAAAACGTTTTGCAACAGAATCTGCCGCTTGCTCTGCAACTTCTGTTAATGTATCTTCTAATGTCATCGTCGTCGCAAAATAGCTTCCCATAGCTAGTAAAGTAACAAGCGTAATGACTGTGATGAGAATTAACCCCTGAATCCTACCTGTCAGCTTCTCTCCCAGTCCCTTTATTTCATTTTTTTTCATATTAAACTGCCATTTCTTCATTCTTGCCTCCTATGTCATATACCTAAGTTTGCCATGTGTCCTTTGTATACTTCGACATCTTTTCAAGTTATATTACTTTTTTTGTAAAATTTAGCGTATTTTTCACCTTGTTTAACTAAAAAACACGTAAGTTATATGCGTTCATAACTTACGTGCTTTTTATATTACTACTTGTCTTTCTTCATAATCAGATTATATTTCGAATCATAATACAGTCCTAAATCTTTACAAATTTTATCATTCATATCCGTAAGTGCTTCACGATACACCCTATATGAAGGCGATAGTGCCATCATATTTGGAATAAAAATATCATTATAACCACAATCTTGTAAGCGTTTCATAAATTGTCTCTTTGACACAAATGCAGGATGGTATTTGTAGAGCAAGCTATTTTGCATCTTAACACCACGTTTTGTGTGCTGTTTGAGCGCTTCATAGGTTTCTTCTGATGCATCCACATACTTACGTAACTGTGCTTCCATTTTAGTTGTCATTTGCTCTAGACTTGGCTTGGGTAGCTTATACATCACATAGCTACTCAGCTTCATCATGAAAGGCATCTTAATCTCTACCTGATCCCAAAACGCTATGATGTTTTCATAGGCTTCTTGCTGTTCAGGTGTTTCAATCTGAATTTGAAGATACGGCATAAAATGATTCATAAAGAAATAACCATAAGCCCCTGGTATCATATCTTGGATTGCCTGTCCAATCGTCTTATAATCTAATTCCTTATAAAACTTGTCTACATCATGATTTTGTATAAATGCTTTCAGTGCTTCTACTTCTTGTTTAGAAGCTTCCAATTGCGTGCTTTTTTCCTGATAGATATTTTCTAATAGCACCTTATTTTTGTCTTCTAGTAGCTCCTTGATATCTTTAATACTGATACCTAGCTTACGATAAATCGCAATTTCCTTTAAAACTAGGACATCCTGTTCGCTATAATTTCTATAGCCATTTTCACCCTTAGCTACCTCTAAAAGCCCTGCTTCTTCGTAATACTTGATGGCACGTTTACTCAATTCAACTTGCTTGATAACCTCATTAATCTGCATCATCATTTCCTCCTTGATGTCATTCTAGCCCTTAATATACAGGTATCCGTAACGTACAGGTCAAGTATTTTCTTAGAAGTGGCTATGCTAGCATATAGAGATAAGTGTCTAAGCTACTATCTACTGCACGTTTAATGCTATCGATAAATGCAGTCATTTCCCCCTCTACACTTGCAAGTTCTAGCGCCTGCATATATTCACTTCTATCCTCATTCTTAATGACTGCAATAGGGTAACCATTTCTAAGAAGAATCAAATTCATAAGCAACCTTGCAGTTCTTCCATTACCATCAATAAATGGATGAATATAGACATACTTAAAATGAAATAGAGCGGCAAGTTCTACCGGATGCAATTTATGTTTCATCTCATCATACCATTCTATTAATCCATGCATTTTTTCTTCAACTAACATGTATTCTACTGGTCTATGTCTACTACCACTTATCAATACATTATTTTTTCTGTAGACACCTGCATTTTTGCTATCGATACTCTTTAATATAATGGCATGTAAATCTTTTATAACTCTCTCTGAAATATCAATATCTTTATTCACGATGTCTTCTATATAATTAATAGCTTCTTGATGGTTAATAACCTCTAGATGTTCCCTTAGACTTTTTCCTCCGCCAATGGTTAACCCTTCTTCAAGAATAACTTTTGTCTCTGTAATTGTAAGTGTATTTCCTTCGATAGCATTTGAATTATATGTAAGTTCTACATCAAAATACTTCTTAAGGTTTTTTAACACTTCCGGACTTAGTGGTCTCTTACTATCTAAAATGCTTTTCTTCGAATCAATTAATTCAAACATTAAAATCTATCTCCTTTCATCATCTAATCTAGTTTTAGTATTCCCTTATTTTTTCTACTTACACAACTTTAAGTCATCAATAGTTGCATTCATATTATTCTACCTCTAGTATATACTTCTTTTATTCCCTCGTCGACCTACGATACTCGTTTTAGTTCTCAACCTTCATAGCACCTCGCTCGCATCCTTTGGCAATTTCTTTGCATTCTCTAGAAAGCATCGGCTATTAGTCGCCTCTTCTTGATTGTAG
>JBOFIT010000054.1:0-35228 GCA_051650305.1 Cellulosilyticaceae bacterium | reverse complement strand
GGTGTCGCTTCCATATAATCACTTTTGCATAGACGGCATAGGTGTTCTGCTGCTTCATTTTCATGGTACTTGTTCTCATCTTTTTCCCATACATATAGGTGGTCTTTTCCTAGGGATAAAAGCACAGGTATGTCTTCTTCTCTTACCACATGGCCTTTACGAAAAGCCACGTCTTTGACCACATCTTTGACAATCTGAGTGATGTCATGGCAAATAATATGACCGACTGCTTGGGTTGTTTTTATCTTCTTCATGGTCTCCTCCTATTTTCTCGCACAGTTACTTGCTTTACCCGTTAGAATCTCTACCCCGTGTACAAGTTCAGGTAAAATATAGGGTAAGCATTCATTGATAGCCTTCGGACTTCCTGGTAAGTTGACAATTAGCGTTTCTTTACGTATAGCTGCTGTCCCGCGACTCAGCATCGCTCTTTTTGTAAATTGCATACTGTAGGCACGGATCGCCTCACCGATACCTGGTACCATACGCTCTGCAATAGCCATCGTTGCTTCCGGCATACAATCTCGCTTGGAACATCCTGTCCCACCTGTGGTAAGGATCAAATCAATGCCTCCTGCATCTGCTAGCTGCTGCATCTTTTCACTTAGTTGTGTACTTTCATCTGGTAAGAGTACTTTGTGTACCACTTGATAACCTGATGCTTCTACGATTTCCTGAATCACTTGCCCACTTACGTCTTCTCTTGTCCCAGCATAGCCAGTATCGCTGGATGTGATAATTGCAATACGCATCTCTTAACCTCCTATTTGTGACATGGAACGGTGTTCTTCCTTGCCTTGCTTTTTTTCATAAAAATGATGGCTAGTAGGCTTCATACCAATAGCTTCTTTCATAAGCTTCTCAAGCGCCGCTACGTCTTCTTCCTGTCTTAAAGCGCCTTTCAAATCACAGCCTGCCTCATATTGAAGACACGTCTTCAAGTAACCATCTGCTGTCAGACGTATGCGATTGCAATTTGCACAAAACTTATGGCTAATGGCACTAATAAATCCAATCTTCCCTTTAAACCCGTCAATGCAATAGTAACGGCAAGGTCCTTCTCCTAATTTACCTTCATAAGGTGTCAAACACCCATAGGCTTCTTCTATGCATTGCTGGATGGCTTCCTCTGAAAAAGCTTGTAAGTCTTTGCCATAGCCTATTGGCATCATTTCTATAAACCGTACATGGATAAACTTTTCTTTTGCAAGGCCTACCAGTTGTCTAAGATCTTCCCGTCTCTTTGTCACTGGGACACAATTCACTTTGACGTTTAATTGTGGATACCCACTTGCAGCCTCGATGCCTTCTAGCACTTTCTCCAAGTCATTTCTCTTGGTAATTTCCTTATACATCGCTGCATCTAGTGTGTCTAAACTGATATTCACACCATCTAAGCCTGCTTCTACCAAGCCTTGTAACTGTGCCTTCAAAAGCACACCGTTGGTTGTGAGTGTCACTTTTTCAATGCCTTCTATCTTTTTCAGTGCTTTAATAAACACAGCTAGATCCTTACGTATCAGTGGTTCACCGCCTGTTAGCTTAATTTTATGCACGCCTAATGTGGCTGCTACTCTACACACTTTAAGTAGCTCTTCATAGGTCAAAAGTTTGGCGTTTTCTAATACTTCTAAGCCTTCTTCTGGCATACAATAAACACAACGATTGTTACACCTGTCCGTTACAGAAATTCTTAGATAATCGATTAATCTACCTTGTCCGTCCTTCATAATTGCCTCTTCTCTAATGCTCTTGTTTGTTAATAAAATGGCCACTCTTACCACCTTTTTTTTCTTCTACGTGGATAGCTGTCATTGTCATGGTTTTATCGATGGCCTTACACATGTCATAAATCGTTAAAAGTGTAACACTAACACCTGTTAATGCTTCCATCTCTACCCCTGTCTGACCTGTGGTTTTCACAAGACAGCGTACGGTTATCTTAAGGGCTTCTTCATCAACTTCAAAATCAATGTGACATTTCTGGATCATCAATGGATGACACATCGGTATAAGATTCCATGTGGCTTTAACCCCCATCATACCTGCTACTCTAGCAACACCTAGTACATCACCTTTTTTGACATTGCCGTCTAAAATAGCCTGCATGACCTCTTTATTAACGAGGATCGCCCCCACTGCTACCGCTTCTCTTTGTGTGTGTTGTTTATCTGATACATCGACCATGATGGCATTACCTTGGTTATCAAAATGTGTTAATTCACTCATTACTTACCTCCCGTATGTTTAATTTTTGTCATATGCCCCATATTATACCATTTATGTTAACTATTTTCAAGTTGTCACATTCTTGACAAACCATCCAATTATAGGTATTCTCTTTATGACATACTAGAATGAGGACGGATATACCTATGGCAACTAAAACTGATCTACGGGTCGCGCGTACCCAAAAAACAATTCAGCGCGCTTTTTTGGATTTACTCAAGCGTTCTGACTATCAAGCAATTTATATAACAGATATTGCTGATGAAGCCATGATTCATCGCAAGACTTTTTATAGTTATTATGAAAATAAAGATATTTTATACGATGAAATGGTATCTGCTTTTTTTGATAAGCTTTGTATGACCTTGATGTACAGAAAAGAAGCACCTACCCATGAGTTAGATGAAGCACAACTTACAGCTGATGTCCATGCTTTCTTAAGCTTACTCGAAGACGATAAAAAAGATCTACTCTATCTTCTTCATCCGACCTTACATCATCTGTGGTTCCCACTGCTTGAAAGCACCATTGTACTTAAAAAAAATGAGCTTTATATTCGTAGTTCTCAGCAAGCATCGGAAAAGGATATTCCTACCAAACTTTATACGGATACGATTTCATCACTTTTTGTGATCTGGATTTACTGGTGGCTGAGTAATGAAGACTATACTTTAGACCAAGGCACCTACCACTTATGTCGTATGATGACTAAGACCATGCCTAATATTTTCCGCTATACAAAGCCCCCTCTTCTTCCTTAGTCTATCACACTCTTTTACCTAAAAAAAGGCGGTACAGTCTGAAACTGTACCGCCTTTTCATCATTTATAACCACATTTCTTTTGCTTCTTTACTTAACGCACATTCTTTCGCTTTGATACGAAGTGATGGCTCTGTATCTGCCGATTCCGCAAGTACAGGTATGTGATTGATTAGTTCTTTTCCATATTTCTTTTCAAGTGCTTCTAAGTCACCGAAATCTAATGCACGCATCGTACATGCATCGACACAAGCTGGGTTGCCACCTGCTTGACGAATTGCATAACAACTATCACATTTAGCTGCTACGCCTTTTTCTTTATTGTATTGCATATGCTCGTATGGGCATGACTCTACACATCTTAGACACCCTACACAAAGCTTTTTGTCATGAAGAACGATGCCGTCTTTATCTTTATAGATCGCACCTACTGGACAAGCTTCATAGCATGCTGCTTTTTCACAGTGATTACAGCTTTTTGATACGTGGAAGCACTTGGCTTCTGGATAAGTGCCTACACAGTAACTTGCATTTTTACGAATTACTGGTCCTACACCTAATCTATTTTTATCTTTACACTGCACTTGGCAAGCACGGCAACCAATACATTTTGTTGCATCAAAATAAAATCCTAGTTTTGCCATTATACCTTATCTCCTTTTAATCTTCAAAAATTGCTTGTGGCTTTAAGTGGTCTGGTGTTAATGCTTCACCATCGTACTTCTCAAAGTTACAGTTGAAGTTGTTGTATCCTGAGATACCCATCCCTGAAACAACTGAACCAACAAGAATATTATCTGCACCACCACGGTCAATGCCTGTCTTCTCATCCATATCTACCCATGAACCATGAGGAATCCCTACCATACCTGGCATTAAGATTTCAAGTAATGTTGCTTGGCGAAGGACTTTTCCATATGGTGTGTATACAAGAACTGTATCACCGTTTTGGATGCCTTTTTTCATAGCATCTTCTGTATTTAAGAATACAGGGTTTTGCCATGTTTCACGAAGCCATGGACAGTTGTCGAATACAGAGTGTGAACGACGTAAGTAGTGAGGATTGAAGAGAAGGAATGGATAGTCACCTTTCTCACCGTCTACATTGCCATCTTTGAAGGTTGTTTCATAACCTACTTTTGGCACCACATAGTGTGGGTATGGCTTGTAGTCTACTTGATCAAAGCCAAGTCCATTAAGCTCATCTGCTTTCTTCTGGCTATAAATCTCAAACTTACCACTTACTGATGGTAATGGGTTTTCTTCTGGATTTGTGATGAATGATTCCCATCCAATACATGTATAAGCATCGCCTATTTCACGCTTGATTTGGTGTCCACCATTTGCAAAGAGTTCTTCAATAGTGATCAGACCTTTTTGTGGTGTCCCTTCACATTCCCAGTTAGCAATATCTTTATCTGTAATGGTTACAAGTGTTTGCTTTTCACCTTTTGTATCCATATACCAGCAGCCTGCAATTTTGTTGAAGAACTGTTGCTTCTCACTGATTGGGTACATTTCATCTGGATTTAAGCCAAGTGCTTTTGCAATCCCTTTATCAATTTCTTGATCTGTTTTTGCTTCATATAAAGGCTCTGTTACTTGTTGGTAACATACAACCATTTCTCTATTAGCACCTGAGAAACCACCTACTGTTTCCCACTCTGTCGTTACTGGAAGGATGATATCTGAGTATTTCGCTTGTGTTGTTAAGAATTGTGCTTTACTTACAACGAAGTCTACTTTTCTATGGGCTTTGATACCGTCTGTCATATTGACACCTGTTTGAAGGTAAGCACTTGCATCATGGTAAATACAACGGATATCGATTTCACGCTCTTCCCCTTCTTTTAAGCCACCGAACCAACAGTCACCTACATAACGGTATTTACCTGTTAAGACTGCTGTCCATACTTGAGGTGCTGCAATGGCATCATCGATTGCATTGTCAACGCCTGGTAGGCCATCGCCACCACTACCGACAAGTTGTGGACCACTATTTCCTGCATTTCTTGCATAGCTTGAACCTACTGCATGGCCTGATTTACCTGCATGGCCACCCATTAAACCTACTGTATGGAGAAGCTGTGGTAAGTTTTCAGCACCATTATTTCTCGCTGCCCCGAAAGTATAAAGAAGCATAACTTTCTTTTCTTTGCGAAGTTCTCTTGCATACCAAGTGATATCTTCTACTGGTGTACCACAGATTTTTGTTGCCCACTCAGGTGTTTTTGCCACACCATCGTATTTTCCAAGTACATAATCCATGAAGTTCTCATCAAGTCTAGCGTCACTTGGCATTGATTCTTTATCGAAACCTACGCAGTATTTATGTACAAAGTCCCAATCAATGATATTTTCACCTGCTTGGTCTAAACGAATCATCTCATGTGCTACCGCTAAAAGGAAGGCTGTATCTGTTCCTGTACGTACGCGAAGCCATTTTGCATCATAAAGTTGTGCTGACGCATTGTAATCTGGTCCGATTACCACGAACTTTGTACCACCCTCATAAGCTTTGTGGAATAAGAAGGCTGGATTACCTGCTGATGACCATGCTGGGTTTGAGCCATGAAGAACGATTGTCTCTGCGTTAAGCATATCAAAACGGTCATTAGCTGTACCTTGTCCATAAGCTGGAAGGCCAAGGTGATGCATCCCTAGTAAGTAAGAACCGTATGAAGATGTATCCCAGTTCCATGTATGTCCACCATATAAGTTAAGGACTTTTGCACTGTTTTTAGAACCCCATCCTGTCTCTAGGAACGCACGGTTACCATAGTTTTCTTTGATGTGCTTGAATTCTTGTGCCACAAGTTCGAAAGCTTCTTCCCAAGTGATGATTTCCCACTCATCTTGACCACGAAGCTCTTTGTTACCACCTGTTAGTGGTTCCCAATGCTTACGCTTCATTGGATGTTTGATACGGTCTGCACCGAAGCATTGTTGCTGCTGTGCATGGCCACGTACACATGATCTTTGTTGTGGATACTCGTAAGAATCCTCATGTGAATCATCTGTTTTTTGGCGTACAACCGCACCTTCTTTAACCATTACTTTATTGATACAACGTCCACCACAGTTATGCCAGCAAGCTGCTGTTACCCAGTTGCCACCCTCCTCTGGATTTTCAATTGGTGTATGATCTTTTTCTTCTGTTTCTTCTACTTTGTTGTCGCTGCACCCTGTTAAAGTTAAAGCAGAAACTGCTGCTGTTGCCACAACACTGCCTTTTATAAAGTCACGACGACTTATGGCTTTATGCATTAAGTTATTAAGTAATTTTGACATATTTAAGCACTCCTTTCTAGAACGTTTATATTTTAACATACTTTTCCGGTAGGCTGCTATCCTTCTCGCACCCCACCATGGTACTTTATGTTACTTAGGTAACACTTTAACAACATTTGTTACTTTTTAGACGAATAATTCACTTTCTAAAAGCTCCTTATCTGCCCTAATCATGTGCAAAAGTGCTTTCGCATACATCGGATAGATGGTCGCATCTTCGATTTCTTCTAACTTAGCAGCATACTGTGGCAGCCATAAAAGCATATGCTGCTTTATAAATTGTCTTTGACCTTCTAAAGTTCTTGCCATAAGTGCGTCATCACCTTTTTCAAAGGCTTCTTTTGCACGCACACTCATCTTTGCCATAAAATGAAGTTCAATGGCTAGATGGTCGTCTGCTACTTTTTGAAAAGCTTGGGTTCTAAAGCCGTATTGTTCGTACATACGTCTTACTTCCAAGGTACTTTCTTGGAAAAGCATCTTTTCATTGCCCAGATACGTTGAAGCCCATGGGTAGGCCTTTAATTTTCCCGGTCCCACCAAAAGCTTTGTGTACTCTGACTTCATTTCCTCTAAGCTTTTATCTACTTGCCATTCACTCATCTGCTGGAAGATGTCCCCTTCCTCACTGCTAAGGATCGACCACGCAAAGGCCGTATGCTCACTATTCATAAGCTGCATGAACTCAGCATTTGGTACCCCACCAAAAAGTGCATGTGTAAGCTCATAAAGATACACACGGTTTGTCAAAATAATCTCTATTAGTTCTCTTTTCTTTTCCATCTCGCTGCCGCCTTTATCTTTTATAGTTGTTCTTTTGCAAAAGTACTTAAAGTTGTCGGTACCACTTTTAATTCTCTTGCATAAGGTTTATTGTCTCTTACTTCCATAATGTAGTAACTAATCCCTATTGCCAGCTCTTCTCCTCTTAAATAAGAAAGAGCCTCTGGATGACATTGTACATACCCATACTGGGCATTTGCTTCATAGTAAACATCTGGATGCTTTGCAAATAATTCTCTTGCTTTTACGCCGTCGTCACCAAAGATTTTAATGGTTTTAAAATAATAATCTTTTTCAGAGAAGTAAAACGTAGGTTCATGACAAGGAATACATGTATTTTGCTGATACACTTGTCCAAAATGTTTGTTGTCTATTGAGCAGTAATGAACGCCTATACTTAATTTTTGAGTCGCTGCAAAATCCAAAAGTTTTAAGCAGAGTAATTCACTTTCTGCAATGGGCAGTCCACCTGCATACCAAAAATCATAAAGTGTCTCATAAGGTGGGTATTTAACGGTATGCCCCTTTCCTTTAAAGGCTACTTCATTAGTGTATGGATAGCAGAACTCAAGTAAGTTAATCCCATAAATCCCCATCTCATCTAATTTAAGAAGAAGCTCTTGCATTGCCACTTCCGTTCCAGGAATCACCGGCATTTCCACCATAATATCTGGGATATACTTTTTAGCTAATACCATTTTTTCTAAGACGACTTGGATTTTTTCTGCTGTGTCTTCTAGCTTAATGCTAAAACGTATCTCCTGAAGTCCTAGTTGCTGGAGCTTTTCCAGTACACTTACCTCTAATAAATCCCCAGATGTGTATAGTCGTGTATGTGCATCCTTAAAATGCTGCTGCACATAAGCGAAGAAAGCAATGACTTCTTCTTTGTGTAGCAACGGTTCTCCACCTGTTAATGCAATATGGGTAAGTTTTTGTCCTGCGGCTACAATACGTGTAAGCTCGCCATACCAATCTTTCTTCTCTAGGGTATGACATGTATACTCTTGTTGATTTGGATTAAAACAATAATAACACTTGCGGTGACACTTCAGTGAAATATAGGATGTCATACTTCCTACACCTGTTTTACATGCCTTACATGCCGAAGAAATATGGTTATAGTAAAGACTTGCGCCTTCATTTTGCACTTTCACACCTTTTGCTTGAACTGCATCCCACATCTCTTGTGTTTCTTTTTCTATAGACTTATGAAAAGGTAGGTAATGGGTGCCTACCTGCTCACAAAAGTTTGCATAGACATCCTCATAAATAGCTACATAATCTTTTAATGCTTGATTTATCATTAATCATCTTCCTCCTTATCTACACGCTGCACATTTATGAGGTTGGCCGTGACGAATAGGTCGTCCACACACCTCACATCTTCTCAGCTTGAGTTTAGCAATGGTTACAGGGGTTAGGTCGGGTACCATCACCTCTGCCCGTCCTTTGATGCCTTCATCATAACATACTTGCTCGCAAAGACCACACTGATTGCACTTCCATAAATGCAGCTTCACATACCGCATTTCATCTTGGTCCACCATCTCAAGTGCCTGTTGTGGGCATACCTTGATACACGTCGTACACCCCCAGCATTTATCTGTATAATGAGGGATCGTCCACCTAAAGTCTCCTTTTTGTCGTTTCATCTGCTCGTGGAGCATTACACGGTATAAAAGACCTTCTCTCCCTGCTTCTTCTTGTAAAAAATCTGGTACAAGCTTTGCTACTGATCGCTTCGAACTTCTAAAAAATAAATGCATCATTTCTCTTCTGGAGTACATAGGTGCCTGTGCCCCATTTTCTTCTGTGGTCAATACCAGGCGTTCTTCGATTATTTCACTTCCTATTGTCTCACTTACTAGATGGAGCTGTTTTTTCAAAATATCGATGCACTGAGATTGCTCACAAGTCTGACACTTACCAATGGCTAGCATAACCTTACTTTGTAAAAGCATATATGCCAAGTACTCCCATGGTAACGCTGCGAGACATTGTACTTTCAGGGTATAGTCCCCTTCACTTTTTTCACAGCCTATCCAAACAGATGATGTCTCTTTCTCAAGGATACGCTCGTACTGCTCCAGTGTTTTCACCGAAGACGCAAGGGCTCTCGATGGACATGCCGTCACACATTGATTACAATTGATGCACTTCTGCCAATCCCCCACCTCTCCTGGTCGTGTATAGACACTCTGAGGGCATATATGCTTACACTGTGTGCACTTTACTTTACGCTGCCTAGCATTCATACACCGTGATGCATTCACCGTAGGATGCTCTTCTTCCAGCATTTTGTCTACCACATATTGTGTCAAAAAGCTACTTACCATTTTATTACCTCTCGTCCCATTCTAAAGTGTCAAAAAGGGACTGTACTTTCGTCTCCAGCCCCTTCCTTTTTTATGCAGACATCTTTTTTTGACGTCTTTTATCTAAAACTTTGCTTATACGAACACTCATCTCAAACAAAATAATCATTGGTATAGCAACCATCAATTGAGATACCACATCTGGTGGTGTAATAATGGCACACACTACAAAAATCCCAACGATCATAAACTTACGACCTTTAACAAGCCACGCTGCGCGAAGCACGCCTAATTGGGTCAATAAAGCAATGACCACCGGCATTTCAAAAATAATGCCAAAGCTTAAAAGTGACGATACCACAAAACTTATATAATTGGTAATTGAGATAGTGGCTACAATCTTTGCTGACATATTGATATTAATAAAGAAATGCAACATAAAGGGAAAGACAATCTTATAGGAAAAGAATACCCCTATACCAAAGCAAATCAATCCCCAAAAAAGTCCACCAAGTATGGCTCTATTTTCTCGTTTACTAAGGCCTGGTTTTACAAAAGCCCAGATCTGATAAATAATGATAGGAGATGCTACCACAACCGCTGCAATAAACGCCACTTTAATATACTGAACAAAAAGTTCTGATGGCGCTAGATAAACAAGCTTGTACCCATATTTCGTAGCAATATCTACTAGGGTATTTACGATAAGATGGGAAAACTGAAAACTCACAAAAAATAACACAAGTAGCGTTACACTTATTTTAGTTAAACGACTACGTAGTTCTCCTAAGTGCTCCGTAATGCCCATAGCACCTTTTTTATTCGATAGTATCTTCATCATTTAATTGTTCACCTACACCATCTTTAAAACCTTTAAGAGTCTTCCCAAAAGTCTTTCCTAGTTTTGGAAGTTGCTTAGGTCCAAAGATCACTAATACAATAATAAGTACAATAATTAATTCTGTTCCTCCAATTTTTCCAAACATCTATACTGTCTCCTTTTCTAATGTGCTATGGTTTGTGTCTGATTTAAGAAGCTTTTCTGTGGTAGATACGGTAGGCTTTCCTATCCCATCAATGGTTTGCTTCACTTCTTTGAGTGGGTCTTCTATATCTTTCACTACTTTTTTCAATGGCTCAGATACCTCTGACAATGGTTCTACTAAACTTTCGTTTATTTCTTTTGCAAAATTACCGGAATAATTCTTGAAGTCTTTTACGGATTTCCCTAATTTTTTTGCATATACAGGGAGTTTATCCGGTCCAAGAACAATAAGTGCCACGATAAAAATAACGGCTAATTCTATAAATCCAATTTTCATAACCCTTTTCCTTTCTTACATAACTGACATTATTATAACAATCTTTTTCCAATTATGTCAACCGCTAGTCAATTTATACTATATTTTCCAATTAAAAAAGCTCATATCATTTTGATATGAACTTTTTAGTGTTTCACATTGTTACTTACTGTTTCAATTGCATACATCACCGTACTTACTATATCTGCTCGCCCTTGTTGCGTCGTTTTCATCACGTTAAACAATGCTTTTCCTTTATCAGAAACAGCATACATAGGCTTCAAGTTATTAAGGGCCAATGCATACATATCTGCTCTACATTGATCACATTGACAGATCTCTGAACGGTTAGCTAGTATCTCGTCAATGGTTTTTGAAACGACTTCTTCCATTAAATTAACTACTTTTTTCATTTACTCTATCCTTTTATATTAACTACTTCTTTTCCATTGTATGAAAAATATGTATTTTTGTCAATTTATTTAGCTTTATTCACAAAAAAATAGTAGCTTTCGCTACTATTTTCTAATCATACAATATTGCGTCATACCTTCCCAAGAGATTGTATGTACGACTTCAAAACCGAAATGTTCATATAAAGCGACATTATCAGGATTTTGTGTCTCTAAGGTCAGTGGTAATCCTTTTTCAGTTGCCTCATTGATGATATAACCAATGATTTGCTTAGCTTTACCCTTGCCACGTGCTTCTTCTTTTACGACAATTAAATCTAAATGAATATACTGTCCTTCTATTTGGTCATAAATCCATTCTGAAGACATCACTTTAAGTGTTTTTAGGAATTTCTTAACTTCTTGCATTTTCATATACTTTAGCAAATCCATTGCCTTTAAAAATGCACATCCCATATCTTTAATAAAAGTCAAACGTTTTCCTGAGCGCTCTTCATAATAAATATAGGCTAATGCACCTAAGTCTTCTGATGTAGCGACGATATCACCATATTTTCCAAAAACATCAATGTAAATACAGAAAAAGATCTCTAATATCTGCAGTCTCGTCTGTGGATCAGGAAGCATTTGCACATAAAGGGGATCGTTATAAAAGCCTTCTGCAAATGTGGCAGCTATTCTTTTTTTTGTAATGTTATTTTGTTTAAGCTTAATTAAAATAGTTTCACCTTCTATATCAAATTTATTAAATACACAACCAAAACAGTTATTAAAGATACTTTTAGCAAGCTACCTCCGTAATACGCTAAAAGTATAGCAATACCCGTTCCTACTATACCACTTAAAGTACTTCCAGTGGAATAAAAAATTGCTGGAAAAGTCATTGCAGCTAATACACTATACGGAACATAATATAAAAAAGATTGTACAAATGTGGATTCAATAGGCTGATTAATCAATAGTAATGGAATGACACGTGGCAAATAAGTAACCACTGCCATTACTAGTATTCCTAATAATAAATAACTCATGTATAGGCCTCCTTGCTAATAGGCAAGTAATAAGCGCCTAATGTACTTCCTATTAAGGTTGTCAAAATGATTTTCCACCCTGAAGTCATGGTACATAGAATCGGCACATAAGCAAACATCAAACTCACTATAATCGTCAATAGTGTTACTTTGCAAATAGCTATGCTTTTCTTCACCTCTGGCACAAGCAATGCGATAAACATGGCATATAAGGCAATGCCCATGGCATTTTGTAGATCTGTGGAGAGTAATGTTGAAAGATAGGCACCACTTAAAGTACCTACACTCCAACCTACATAAGGCCCTACCATCATGCCTGCTAGTTCTTCAAAGCTCACTTTGTCTGACTGTAGCATAGCCAGTGCGAATGTCTCATCTGTAATCCCAAATGCAAGTAAAAGCTTTTTCCCTATTTTCATTTTTTCTATTTTTTGACTAATTGCTAAAGACATCAGCATATACCGAATGTTAATTACAAATGTGGTTATGGCAATTTCCACAAGCATACCTTGTTGTAAAAGTAATTGTGTCCCTGCAAATTGGCCTGCTGATGTAAAGTTCGTAAGCGAAATAAGCGTTGCCATCAAAGGATGGATGCCCCCCGCAGTTGCCATAATGCCAAAGGTAAATGATACAGGAAAATACCCTAGTGCAATGGGCATCGCTTTTTTCATTCCCCTTGTAAACAGATTGGTGCCTTGCATCTCAATCTCCCCCTATTTACTTTACGGCTTTAAAACCCTATGTATTTTACACAGATAGAGAGGGTATCTACATATGCAGATACCCTTCTTTTTATTGTTCTGTTGTTTCTTCTACTTTTTCTTCTTTTTTAGGTTTTGGAAGAAGGACTTTGCGAGAAAGATTTGTACGTCCTTGTTTGTCGATTTCTACAATCTTAACTTCGATTTCATCACCAACATTAACGACGTCTTCTACTTTTTCTACACGCTCGTGTGCTAATTGAGAAATGTGTACAAGACCTTCTTTACCTGGTACTAACTCAACAAAAGCACCAAAGTTCATAAGGCGAACAACTTTCCCTTTAAATACTTGACCTACTTCAAGGTCACGTGCAATGCCTTCGATAATTTCGATTGCACGACGTGTCTTTTCTTCATCTGTACCACAGATAAATACACGACCATCGTCTTCGATATCAATTTTTACACCTGTCTCATCGATGATACGGTTAATCATCTTTCCTTTTGGTCCGATAACTTCACTAATCTTCTCTGGATCAATAGTGATTTGAATAATACGTGGAGCGTATTGAGAAAGCTCTTCTTTTGGTGTAGCGATAGCTTTTGCCATAACTTCATCTAAGATGAACATTCTTGATTGACGTGTATCTTCAATAGCACCTTTAATGATTTCTGGTGTTAAACCTTGAATTTTCATATCCATTTGGATAGCTGTGATTCCTTTATGTGTACCTGCTACTTTAAAGTCCATATCGCCGAAGAAGTCTTCTAAGCCTTGGATATCTGTAAGAAGTACGAAATCTTCATCTGTCTCTCCAGTTACAAGACCTACTGAAATACCTGCAACTGCTGCCTTCACTGGTACACCTGCTGCCATAAGTGCAAGTGATGAACCACATACACTTGCTTGTGAAGTTGAACCATTTGAGCTTAATACTTCTGATACAAGACGAATTGCATATGGGAATTCATTTTCTGTTGGTAGTACCGGAAGAAGGGCACGCTCTGCTAATGCACCATGTCCGATCTCACGACGGCCTGCTGCACGTGGTGAACGTGCTTCACCTACTGAGTATGGAGGGAAGTTATAATGGTGCATGTAACGCTTAGAAACTTCTAATGCATCTAAACCATCAATAATTTGTGTATCTGCTAAAGGACCTAGTGTTGCCACTGTAAGCACCTGTGTTTGTCCTCTTGTAAACATTCCTGAACCATGTACGCGTGGTAAAAGATCGATATCAGCTTCTAATTTTCTGATTTCATTAAGTGCACGACCATCTGGACGTTTATGGTCTTTAAGAATCATACGACGTACAGTTTTCTTTTCGAAGTTATAGAAAGCTTCTCCAAGGTATGCTAAATGCTCTTCTTTACCTTCTTCTGTAAGTTTTGCCACAACTTCTTCTTTAAGAACTTTAAGTTGTGCTTCTCTTACTTGCTTATCATCAGTGAAGACTGCAACTTCCATTCTTTCATCACCGATGATCTCTGTGATTTCTTTAAAGATGTGTGCTGGTACTTCAAATTTTGTGTACGATTTCTTTTCTTGACCACAATCTTCTTTAATACCGTTAATGAAGTTTACGATTTCTTGGTTTGCTTCATGTGCTTTAAAGATAGCTTCTAACATCACGTCTTCTGCTACTTCATTTGCGCCAGCTTCAATCATCATTACTTTTTTGCTTGTTGAAGATACAGTAAGTGCCATTTGACTTACTTCTCTTTGTGCTGATGTTGGGTTAATCACAAGTTCACCATCTACTAAGCCAACTTGTACTGAACCTACTGGTCCATAGAATGGAATATCTGAGATATCTACTACTAAAGATGCCGCAATCATTGCTGTTACTTCTGGACTGCAATCTTGATCGACTGACATAACAGTTGTTGTAAGTACAACGTCATTACGATAATCTTTAGGGAAAAGTGGACGCATTGGACGGTCAATAACACGTGATGTTAATACAGCACGCTCTGAAGGACGACCCTCTCTCTTAATAAATCCACCTGGAATTTTACCAACTGCATAGAATTTTTCTTCATAGTTTACACTAAGTGGGAAGAAGTCTATGCCCTCTTTTGGTTCTTCACTTGCTACAACTGTAGCTAAAATTACTGTTTCACCATAGCTTACTAATGCACTTCCATTAGCAAGTCCTGCCATTTTACCGATTTCAACTTTAAGTGGTCTACCCGCTAAAGTCATTGAATATGTTTTTACCATTTCTTTTCCCCTTTCATTTGTGAGCAATTTGTTAGAAGAGAAACGTCACTTGCGCAATCTTAAAATCCTTCATCTCATCAGATAAAAAACTTTAACATTGCACAATTAAGCTGTTTTCTCTTCATTGAATTTTAGATTTACAAAAAAGGGCGGATAGCCTCCACCCTTTCTATAAAATCATTATTATTTTCTGATTCCTAAATCTTTGATGATTGCACGGTATCTTGCGATATCTGTTCTGATTAGGTAATCTAAAAGACCTCTTCTTTTACCGATCATGAAGAATAATCCACGACGTGAATGGTGGTCTTTTTTGTGTGTACGTAAGTGATCTGTTAAGTGGTTGATTCTTTCTGTAAGAAGTGCGATTTGTACTTCTGGAGAACCAGTATCGTTAGCAGTTCTTCCGTATTTTTCGATGATTTGTTGTTTGAATTCTTTAGTCATTTTAAAATGCCTCCTTTAATTTTTTAATTAAACCTGATACTAAGAAAGGGTCGGAGTGTCCCAGCTCTGAGTAACGGTCATTAAATACTTAGACAGTATATCATATCCCTCTATCCTTGTAAACTTATTTCAGTTTATCTCTAAGGAAAAATCTCGCTTTTTCCTTATCTTTCGTGATTTGGGCTGATAATTCATCAATCGATGCGAATTTCTTCTCTGGGCGAATCGCTTCGTAAAACATCACTTCTACTTCTTCGCCATATAAGTCACCTTCAAAGTCGAAAAGATGGGTCTCAATCATCTTTACTTTGCCGCCTACTGTTGGATTATAACCTATATTAGTAATGCCCATAAACAGCTGATTATATACCTTTACAATCGTTGCATAAACACCATTTGGTGGATGCACGCGGTCTGGATCTGCGATCAGGTTAATAGTTGGGAAACCAATGGTTCTCCCTAATTTTTTCCCATGAATAACCGAGCCTACTACACTATAAGGATGGCCTAGCCACTCCGTTGCCTGCTCCATATCGCCTTTTCTGATTGCTTTTCTAATTTCAGTGCTTGAAATGACCTTGCCTTTATCTTGAACCGTATCGACAACACAAATGGTTACATTGTGAAGCGCACCCATTTCTTTTAAGAACTGAATATCGCCTTCTTTATCTTTTCCAAAATAATAATTGCTACCCACAACAATTGTGTCTGCCTTTAATTGCTCCCATAAAATGGTTTCGAAAAAGATTTTGGGGCTAATACTTGCGAAATCTTTGGTAAATGGATACTCGATGAAAACATCCATTCCCATTGCTTTCATTTTGTTTTTTCGATCTTTACGTGACATGACTAGTGGTTTAGGTGATGTACCTAATACCATTGTCGGATGTGGAAAAAAAGATAATGCAACCGCAAGCATCTTTTTTTCCTGAGCGATCTGAAGTGTCATTTCCAAAAGTTTTTGGTGTCCTCTATGTACGCCATCAAAATTCCCTAGCGCTATTATACTGCTACTTTCTAGGGCTACTTCGGCGTCACCACATAGATATTGCATCATCTTGCCTCCCTCCATCTCACTTTGTTATAAAGAGTTTATCAACTTTAAGTCTTTCTCTATCATACTCCACATCATAAATCCCTAAAAAGCCATCTGTTTCATGATGTACTTGTACTTTTGTCATCTTTTCCCCTAACCCCTGAATCGCTTCAAAAGGTAGTGGATTACCATTATATGTGACTTTATCAAAAGCCTTCGCTACGATAACCTTTGGGTATTTTTCAAAGATACCTTCTATGGGCCATAAGCACTGTGAGATATCTTCTTTAGTCGCTTCTAATTGTTGTAATGTAAGACTATCTTCAATTAAAAAAGTACCAACACGTGTGCGCTTTAATTCACCCATATGGGCACCACATCCTAATGTTTTACCGATGTCTGTACATAATGTACGTATATAAGTACCTTTTGAGCATTGGACACGTATCTTAAATCGGGTGTCATCTAGCCACTCTAACAAATCACAGCTGTAGATCGTAACCTCGCGTGATGGTCTATCAATGACAATGCCTTTTCTTGCAAGTTCATATAACCTTACACCATTTACCTTAATAGCTGAATACATTGGTGGCGTTTGAATATACGGTCCTATAAAACTCTGGATAACTTCCTCTACTTGTTCTTTCGTCACATTGACAGGATACGTTTCTAGAAGCTCACCTGTGGCATCTTCAGTGGTTGTATAAGCCCCTAAAATCACCTCTGCTTCATAGCACTTATCTGCATCTGTTAGGAAAGGAACAACTTTTGTAGCCTTGCCTATACAAATAGGAAGGACGCCTACTGCATCTGGATCTAAAGTGCCTGTATGTCCAATCTTACGTTCACGTAAAATCCCTCGGGCCTTTGCAACTACATCGTGGGAAGTGAATCCCTTTTCTTTATAAATATTAATTATACCATGTATCATCTTATCAACCTCTAGTCTTATACCATTTCAGTCAATGCATTTTCTATTTTTTGTATTGCTTGCTCTAGTGGCATCTTAAGTGTAGCACCCGAAGCACGTTCATGCCCACCACCACCAAACTGCTGGCAAAATGCTGCCACATTATAAGGTGGATTACTTCTGGTACTAAGCTTAAAGCCGTCTCCCGTTCCTAAAGGATATAAAAATGCAATCATTTCTATTCCTTGGATGGTCTTTAAGAAGCTTACAATACTATCTATATCTTCTTTAGTAGCACCTACTTCACTCATATCCTGCTCAGTAATATAAGTCATAAAAATACCCTCTCGAATCTGCTTCAAGTGGTTTGTAGCTCTTCCTTGCAAAGCAATAGTTGCCAAGCTTTTCTCATGAATAAGTTTATGATAAAGACTACTAAAATTAAAGTCCTTCTCTATAAGCTTTGCAGCGATTTGTAACGTGCGTGGACTTGTACAAGAATGCATAAACCCACCTGTATCTGTGAGTATCCCTGTATAAAGTGCTATGGCTAATTCTTTTGTAATTACTACATCTGCTGCTTCAATCAAGTCAAAGACAAGTTCAGATGTGGACGATGCTTCTGGCTTCACATAGTTATACTGCGCATATGCTGTATTGGTTATATGATGATCGATACTTACCGTAATAGACGCCTTTGTAAAGTACGCTTCATAGCCTACAACTCTACTCACATCTCCACAATCTAGCGCAAGCATCGTATCTATTGGTTCACTCATTTCTGTAGCTGTGTGCACATGCTTGGTTAAGTACTCAAACCTTGGTACTGCTTCCTCTAACAATATTGTATAGGGAATTTTTAAATTTTCACAAAAATGCCCCATAGCAACCATTGCCCCGATAGCATCGCCATCGGGGTTAGTATGTGCACTTATTAATACATGTGTTGCCTTTTTAATTCTATCTATTATTTCACCTAAGTGCATTATTTATCACTATCTTTCATTACAGAATCAATAACTTTCGCCATCTTCATACCGTACTCAATCGATTCATCTAGTTTAAATAAAAACTCTGGTGTGTTACGAAGATTAACGCGTCTTGCTACTTCTTTACGAATATAACCTGCTGCCGCTTGAAGACCTAATAAAACGTCTTCTTTTTTGTTGTCTTGTAAAACACTGATAAAAACTTTTGCTGTCTTAAGATCTGTTGTTGTTTCTACATCTACAATACTGATCATCGCTTCAGATACACGTGGGTCTTTAATCTCTGTACGAACGATCTCAGAAATCTCTTTACGAATTGCTTCGTTAATTCTTACAATACGTTGATTTGCCATTATGCCACTTCCTATCTTGGGATCTCTTCCATAATGAAAGCTTCTACTGTGTCGCCTTCTTTAAGGTCATTGAATCTTTCAAACATAACACCACATTCGTAACCTGTATTTACTTCTTTAGCGTCATCTTTGAAACGTTTAAGAGATGTTAATTTTCCTTCGTATACAACGATACCGTCACGAACGATACGTACGCCTGCGTTACGTGCCATTTTACCATCTAGGATATATGCACCTGCTACAGTACCGACACCTGATACTTTGAATGTTTGGCGTACTTCTGCATGGCCGATTACTTTTTCTACGAATTCAGGATCTAACATACCTTTCATAGCTGCTTCGATATCTTCGATAGCGCTGTAGATAACACGATATAGACGTACATCTACTTTCTCACGGTCTGCTGCTGCTTTTGTAGCTGGGTCTGGTCTTACGTTGAAACCGATGATGATAGCGCCTGATGCTGATGCTAACATAACGTCTGACTCTGTTACAGCACCTACTGCACCATGGATAATGCGGATGCGTACTTCTTCGTTTGATAAACGCTCTAAACTTTGACGTACTGCTTGTACTGATCCTTGAACGTCTGCTTTAACAACGATGTTAAGCTCTTTTACTTTACCTTCTTGGATTTGAGTGAAGAGGTCATCTAGAGAAACTTTTTGTGATGCTTGGATAAGGCTTTCTCTACCTTGTGCTTTTACTTTATCTGCAACTTGTCTTGCTTGTTTATCACTGTTTGCTACATAGAACATATCACCTGCTGATGGCACTTCTGATAAACCAAGAATTTCTACTGGTGTAGAAGGTGTTGCTTTTTTTACTTGACGACCTTTGTCATCTACCATTGCACGAATACGTCCATAAGCTGAACCTGCTACGATTGGATCACCTATTTTAAGTGTACCACTTTGTACAAGTACAGTTGCTACTGGACCACGGCCTTTATCTAGTTCTGCTTCTACGATTGTACCACGAGCTTTACGGCTTGGGTTTGCACGGTAATCGTTAACTTCTGCTACAAGAAGAATCATTTCAAGTAAGTTATCGATACCTTCTCTCATTTTTGCTGATACTGGTACACAGATTGTGTCTCCACCCCAGTCTTCTACAAGAAGGCCTTGATCTGCTAATTCTTGTTTTACGCGGTCTGGGTTTGCACCTGGTTTATCCATTTTATTAATTGCTACGATAATTTGAACGTTTGCTGCACGTGCATGGTTGATCGCTTCAATTGTCTGTGGCATAACGCCGTCATCTGCTGCAACTACAAGAATTGCGATATCTGTAACTTGAGCCCCACGCATACGCATCGCTGTGAAAGCCTCATGTCCTGGTGTATCAAGGAATGTAATTTTCTCGCCGTTTAATGTTACTGAGTAAGCACCGATATGCTGAGTAATACCACCTGCTTCTCTTTCTGTTACGCTTGTTGAACGGATTGCATCTAAAAGAGATGTCTTACCATGGTCAACGTGACCCATTACAACAACAACTGGAGGGCGTGATGCAAGGTCTTTTTCGTCATCTACGATTTCACCAAAGATTTCTTCTGCTAAATCGCGCTCTTCTTCTTGTTCTACAAGTACATCAAATTCTTCTGCTACCTGTACGGCAAGTTCATAATCAATCTCTTGGTTAATTGTTGCTAATTTTCCTTTTTTCATAAGGATCTTGATAATTTCTGTTGCTGAAGTATCTAATTTATCACCTAGGTTTTTTACTGTAATAGTGCTAGGAATTGCTATTACCTTTAATTCATCGTCTTGTTGAAGGTCATTTTCAAAGTTAGTGTTTTGTCCCATATTCCCTGCCTTTTCCTGTCTTTTATTTTTTTTCTTATTCTTTTTAGATTTTTTTTCATAGCCTCCAAGTGCCGCCACTTTTGGTTGGATTGGCTTTTGGTCTGGACTATGCTTTTTATCTATCGTTTCTTGTTTAGGTCTGCCGGATGTGATACTGGATGTTTGTTTAGAGGCTTGTATTTCTGCTGACTCTAGCTGTTGTGGTGGTTCAAGCTTCTCTTTTGTAGTGTTTGCTTCTTTTTTTTGTAGCTCTTCATAGTACGCCATAATCAATTTAACCTCTTGATCTTCTAATGAGCTCATATGGCTATGTACCTCAAACCCATATTCTTTCAATTGGTTCATAATCTCTTTTGTACTTATATTGAGCTTTTTTGCGATTTCATATACTCTAACTTTTGACATGAATCCACCTCCACAATTTATTTAATTATCCATCACTTTTTATCATATCATTTATTTTCTCCGCCAATTTTTGATCTATTATGCCTATAACGGCACGGGCATCTCTGCCTAATATACGTCCTAATTCTACTTTTGTGCTCCATTTCACACATTCGATAGAACGGTATGCACATTTATCTGTAAAAAGTTTTGTCGTATTATTCGAAGCATCTTCTGCTACGATAACGAGATGTACTTGCTTATCAAGAACTGCTTGCTTCACTGCAAATTCGCCTGACACAAGCATTCTGCCTTTTTGACATAAGCCTATAAGTTGGTAAATCCTCTGATTATTCATTGTCTGCAAACTCTTTTCTTAAATGTTCATAGATTTCTTTGCCTACTGCCATTTTAAATGAGCGCTCTAATCCTTTTGATTTCTCTGCTTGGGTAAGACATGCTATATCTTTACAAATATATGCACCTCTTCCAGCCTTCTTACCTGTAAAATCTAAAGAAAACTGATCTTCATTATCTTTGACGATGCGGATCATCTCACGCTTATCTTTCATTTCATTACAGCCAGTACACTTACGTAAAGGAATTTTTCTTGTTTTCATAGGCTTACTCCTCTATGTCGATAACTTCTTCTACTGGCTCACTTTTGATGTCAATTTTCCAACCTGTTAATTTAGCAGCAAGGCGTACGTTCTGACCACCTTTACCAATAGCTAATGTAAGGATATTGTCTGGAACGATTACTTTTGCACTACGCTCCATACCTTTTTCTGTTTCTACTTCTTCAAGTGTCACGCTCATTACTTTTGCTGGACTTAAAGCCGCTTCAATAAATTCTTTTGGATCTTCGCTATAACGTACAACGTCGATTTTTTCACCTGAAAGTTCTTGAACGATGGCATTGATACGCTTACCTTTTTCACCAACGCAAGCGCCTACTGGATCAATAGCTGGATCACTTGACCATACAGCAATCTTCGTACGTGAACCTGCTTCTCTTGCAATACTCTTAATCACAACAGTCCCTTCGTTGATTTCTACAACTTCTTGTTCGAAAAGACGTTTAACAAGGTCTGGGTGTGTACGTGATAAGATAACTTGTGCGCCACCTTTTTGTTTGCCTTCAGGTTTTACTTCATTTTTGTTGAAGTCTTTTACGTTTAATACGTAGAAAGAACGTTGCATCATAGCATCTTCTTGGTTAACTTCGTTATCAAAGTTTTCGTTCATCATTGATTCTGTGAATGGAAGAGATGCTTCAGTATAATCTAAACCAACAATGTAACCGCTTTTTTCTTTTCTAAGCACGCGACCTTTGATGATGTCATTTAATTTCACACTGTATGCTTCATATACCATTTGACGTTCTGCTTCTTTAATTTTTTGGATAACTACTTGCTTTGCATTTTGTGCTGCAATACGACCAAAGTTTCTTGGTGTCACTTCTACATCTACCATATCCCCAATAGACATAAGTGGATTGATGTTTTTAGCTTCTGAAATACCGATTTCTGCACCTGGCATCATCACATCTTCATCTGCTAATACTTGCTTAACAGCAAATACTTTTACATCGCCTGTCTCTTCATTGATATCAACACGAATAGTTTGCTTAGCACTTACTGCTGTACCAAAGTGCTTTTTACATGCTGCCTCGATTGATTGTCTGATGGCATCGAATAATTTTGAGCGGTCGATTCCTTTTGACTGAGCAATCTGGTCGATTGCTGTGATAAACTCCTGATTCATTATAATCCTCCTCTAATCATCCCTTAGTCGTTAAAATAAAATGGCAAGCCTTACAATTGCAACATTTTTTACTGGAATTTGAATTTCTTCTTCTGTTTCGTCTTTGATAATAAGCATTTCTTCTGTTTTGGCTACTAATTCGCCTTGAAGTTGCTTTTGCTTGTTCATAGCTTCATAAAGCTTCACATCTACAACCTGTCCTGCAAAACGCTCAAAATCCTTGTCTTTTTTGAGTACACGGTCAATACCTGGTGAACTTACTTCTAAAATATATGGTACTTCGATTGGATCTTTTTCATCAAGCACAGCTTCTATCGCACGGCTTGTTTTTTGACAATCGTCAATCGTGATACCACCTTCTTTATCAATATATATTCTTAAATAATACGCCGGTCCTTCTTTTACAAACTCAACATCTACAATCTCATATTCAAATGCATCTGTGATCGGCTCTAAGTAAGCTGTAATTTGTTCTACGATTTGTTTTTTATTCATCGAATCATCCTCTCATATAAATAGTTTTGCAGATTCTTCATGAACTATTCATCCATGCATATAGAAAGAGTGGGCATAAACCCACTCTTCTGTCGACGTCACCATTTTATACTAAAAAATTATAATACGAATAAAAGAAAAAATCAAGTCTCTATTGACACAAATCCTTTAATTCTTCCATTAAAGCATCTAATAAGCAATCTTCTGGCACTTTACGTATAATCTGACCCTTCTTAAAAATGAGCCCTTCACCTTTGCCACCAGCCACGCCAATATCTGCTTCTTTGGCTTCACCTGGACCATTTACAACACATCCCATCACCGCTATTTTAAGAGGTGCTGTGATATGCTTGGTACGTGATTCTACAGCATTGGCAAGCCCTATCAAATCGATATTGGTACGCCCACATGTGGGACAGGAAATGATTTCTACGCCAAACTGTCTAAGTTCTAAGGATTGTAGCACCGTGCGTGCACAATCAATTTCTTTTACTGGATCATCTGATAAAGAGACACGTATGGTATCACCAATGCCTCTTGATAAGATAGCACCTAAGCCTGCAGATGATTTAATGGTTCCCTTGTAAAGAGTGCCTGACTCTGTAATTCCTACATGCAAAGGATAGTCATAGGTATGGGCAAATAAATCATATGCTTCAACTGCTAAAGGTACAGTTGAGGCTTTGAGGGATACGACGATGTCTTTAAACTGCATTTCTTCAAGAATGCTAATATGCTTGGCTGCACTTTCAACCATTCCCGCTGCTGTAACCCCACCATATTTTTTGATAAGTTCTTTTTCTACCGAACCTGAGTTAACACCAATGCGAATAGGTATGCCGTAAGCTTTTGCTTTCTCTACCACCGCTTCTACACGTTCTCTGCTCCCGATATTACCGGGATTAATACGTAATTTATTAATCCCATTCTCAATGGCCATAAGGGCTAAACGATAATCAAAATGTATATCTGCTACAATAGGTATATGAATACGTGGAATAATGTGCTCTAAAGCTTTTGCTGCTTCTTCATCAGGTACTGCAACACGTACAATTTCACAGCCAGCTTCTTCTAGTTGTAAAATTTGTGCTACGGTTTGATCCACATTTTCTGTCTTTGTGTTGGTCATAGATTGAATGGCAATAGGGTTACCACCACCTATCTTGACGTCCTTAATCTGAATAACGCGTGTATGATTTCTTGTTACTAATGTCATGCGAATATCCTCACTATATCATTATATAAAACCACTACCATGAGTACCATAAGTAAGATAAAGCCTACAACATGAACCATACCTTCCTTCTCAGGATCAATGGGTTTGCGTCTAACGACTTCTATTAAGGAGAAGAAGATACGCCCACCATCTAATGCTGGAATAGGTAAAAGGTTAAACACCCCTAGATTAGCTGAGAGAATCCCTGCAATGTAAAGTAAGTTCATGACCGCCGCCATAACGCTTACTTCCAAGCCTTCATCCCACACTTCTGAGGTGATTTGTACAACCCCAACGATACCCGCTAATTGGTCCACACCTACCTGTCCTGTGATGAGGTCAATAAATGCTTGGAAAGTTTGTTTGATGACTAATACAGTGGCTTTAAAGCCCTCCACAAAGATATCAATGACTCTTCCCTTTTCTCTTGCTGCTGTAAAGCCAAACTTGGCACTGCCATCTTCCATTTGCTTTGCCTTAATCACAACTGTACGTACCTGTCCATCTTCACTTTCAAGGGTAAATGCATAATCTTTGGCTGGGTCACCTACAAGTTCTAAGATATCTTCTAGATTTTTCACAGTGATACCATCCACTTGAATAATACGATCCCCTGCCACAATGCCCACTTCAGTAGCTGGCATTTGTGGTTCTACCTTTAATACTTTATTACTTGGTTCACCTTGGTAGCCTACGATAACCGTAAAAATAACCCAAGCCAGTATAAAGTTCATAATGGCACCTGCTGCAAAAATGATAAGCTTTTGCCATGGTTTTTTAGCGAACATAGAATCTTTTTCTTTAGATTCCCCATTCTCACCTTCCATCGCGCAAAAACCACCAATAGGAAGTGCACGTACCGAGTATAAGGTTTCTCCTTTTTGCTTAGACCATAATTTAGGCCCCATTCCAATAGCAAACTCATTGACACGTACCCCAAATAGTCTTGCAGCTATAAAATGCCCCCACTCATGTACAAGCACAATAAGTGCAAACATTAAAATAAATAGAATAATTTTTGTCATTTACCCCTCAACTCGCTTTCTACTAAATTCACGTGCCCACTGATCACTTTCTAAAATCTCTTGTAGGCTTGGTCTATTTATACATATGTGATTTGCCATCGCTTCATGTATTATTTCTGGAATTTGTGAGAAAGAAATACGCTTGTTCAAAAATGCTTCAACAGCTACTTCATTGGCTGCATTTAAAACAGCAGGCATGGTGCCTCCTTCGCGTAGTGCGTCGTAAGCTAACTGTAAGCAAGGGAATAAATCTTTTTTTGGCGTATCGAAGCTAAGGGTTTTAAGTGTCGTCCAATCAAGTTTAGGAATATAGTCCGCTTCTCGTCTCTTTGGATGATAAAGCGCATGGGCAATCGGATGACGCATATCTGGCATACCTAATTGTGCCATAGTCGAACCATCTTTATACTCTACCATCGAGTGAATAATGCTTTCTTTATGCACCACCACATCGATTTGGTCTATCTCTACATCAAAAAGATACTTGGCTTCGATTACCTCTAAGCCTTTATTCATAAGACTTGCTGAATCAATAGTAATTTTACTTCCCATGCTCCAATTCGGATGCTTAAGGGCTTGCTCTACCGTTACATTTTCAAGTTCTTCTGCAGTGAAATCCCTAAAAGGTCCTCCCGAAGCTGTAAGAATTAAACGATTCACTTCTTCTTTATAGTTTCCTTTAAGTGCCTGAAAAATAGCCGAATGCTCACTATCTACTGGCAAGATTGAAACATTGTTTTCTCTTGCTAAGGTCATCACAAGTTCTCCGGCTGTTACCAATGTTTCTTTATTGGCTAACGCAATGGTCTTATGTTTCTTAATGGCTTCTATGGTTGGTAAAAGCCCTATCATCCCAACCACTGCTGTCACCACAATTTCTGCGCGCTCAAGGGTAGCCACTGCAATAAGACCTTCCATACCATGTAGCACCTCTACATCAATCCCCTGTGCTTCCAAGCGCTCTTTTAGCACCTCTGCGCGTGCTTCATTCATGACACATACACATTCAGGCTTAAAGCGCTTGATTTGTTCTTCTAGTAAATCGATGTTCATATGGGTCGTAAGTCCTGCAACTACTAATGTCTCATCTTTTTCCACCACGTCTAAAGTTTGGGTTCCTATAGACCCTGTGGCTCCTAATATACTAATATACTTTTTATTCATATCTAAACTCCTGTCTTATGGGAAAACCTTTATCCAAGGAAAGTAAGTGCAAAATAAAGAAATGGTGCAACAAGTAAAATACTATCGAAACGATCGAGTACACCACCATGCCCTGGAAATAAATGCCCAAAATCTTTCTCCCCAATATTACGTTTAATAGATGATGCTGCTAAATCTCCCACCATAGATAAAAGTGATGCTATAAATACCAATACAAGTAAAAAGACTATTGCTTTCACTTCAATGCCTGGTACAAAATAGCTATAAACAAAACTATAAAGTGCTGCTATAACAGTAGCACCAATAGCTCCGCCAACAGAACCTTCGATGGTTTTCTTTGGACTTAATACAGGTGCCAACTTATGCTTCCCAAAGCATTTCCCTGCGAAGTAAGCACATGTATCACTTCCCCATGCACTTATAAAGACAAACCATACTAAAAATTCACCTGCTGGCATACGACGTATAAGCATAATAAAGCTTAAAAGTACAGCGACATAAATAGGTGCTATAAATGTCATTGCAATATCCGCAATGCCATATTTAGGGTGGTTAAATACCATTAAAATAAGTAGCAACATAACAAGTGCTGTAATGTAAAACAAAAAGTGCTTTGTAAAGAATTCAAGTCCTATAAAATACAAGACAACACTTCCATACCCTACCCATGGAATGACCTTGTATTTTTTTTGTACCATTTGGTATAATTCATAGACGCCTATAAGTGCAATAGCTAGGCCTGCTATTTCAATAACAGGTGACCCCAATACCATAATGAGTATGACAATTGGAATACCTAGAACTCCAGTTAATACTCTTGTAAACACTCTACTTCCTCCCTATTCGCTTTTACCAAAGCGTCTTTTTCTTTGTGCGTATACCTCTAATGCCTCATTAAAATGCTCTTTTGTAAATTCAGGCCATAAACATGGTGTAAAGTAAAATTCACTGTACGCTAACTGCCATGGCAAGAAATTACTTGTACGTTCTTCACCGCTGGTACGAATCATAAGGTCTGGATCTGGCATACCAGATGTATCTAAATACTCTGCTACCAACTCTTCTGTAATTGACTCTAGAAACGCAGGTTCACTGCCTTTCTCAGCTGCAAGACGCTTAAACGCTCTTACTAACTCGTCTCTCCCACCATAATTAATCGCTAAATTAACAGTCATACCTGTCTTTTCTGCTGTTATATTTTCTAACTTACGCATTTTATCTTGTAAATCCTCTGGTAAACCTTGCTTATCACCTAATACTCTAAAACGAATATTATTCTTCTTTGCATCCTTCAAGTGCCTGTCGAGGTGTCTTCTTAAAAGATTCATCAGACCATCTACCTCTTCTTTAGGGCGCTTCCAATTTTCAGTAGAAAAAGCATACACAGTCATATATTTAATGCCTATTTCATTTGCATGTTCACTTATTTTCTTAAGTACATCTGCACCTTTTTTATGGCCTTCATTACGTGAAAGACCCTTCATTTTTGCCCATCTTCCATTTCCATCCATAATGATGGCTACATGTTCTGGTAATTTATTGTTTACCACCTTACACACCTCCCTGCGTATAAAACAATAAAACCCCTCATTGGAGGAGTTTTCATTGTATGATGCTTATACAGATAAAATTTCTTTATTTTTAGCTTCAACGTGACGGTCAATTTCTTCTACACATTTATCTGTTAGTTTTTGCACATCATTTTCCACTGTATTATACTCATCTTCTGAAATCTCATTATTTTTTTGCATTTTTTTGAATGCATCTAATGCTTCACGACGAATATTACGGATGGCTACTTTTGTATTTTCGCCCTTCTTTTTAACGTCTTTTGTGAGTTCTTTTCTTCTTTCCTCTGTAAGCTCTGGAAAAACAAGACGAATGAGTTTACCATCGTTTGATGGGTTGATTCCTAAGTCTGATTCATTGATCGCTTTTTCGATGCCTTTTAATACTGTCGCATCCCATGGTTGGATTTGTAAGATACGTGGCTCTGGTACGCTCACGTTACCTACTTGAGCAATTGGAGTTGGTGCACCATAGTAATCTACTGTGATACGGTCTAATACGTGTGGATTTGCTCTACCTGCACGAATTGTATTATAGTCATCAAGTAATGATTGGATAGATTTTTTCATCTTATCTTGATATTTATTAAGTTCTTGTTTCATAAAAGATTCCTCCTTTAAATTAATCTACATAAATAAGTGTTCCAATAGGTTCACCTGCTGCAGCTTTCAAAATGCCTTGTTCTTCATTAAGGTCAAATACAACGATTGGTAATTTTTGGTCGATACATAAAGTAGCAGCTGCTGCATCAATAGCTTTAAGGTCTTTTGCAAGTACTTCTTGACATGATATTTGATCATATTTTTTTGCTTGTGGATTGAGTTTTGGATCGCTATCATAGATACCATCTATATTTTTAGCAAATAAAAGTGCATCGACTTCCACTTCGCATCCCTTAAGGGCTGCACCTGTGTCAGTTGAAAAGAAAGGATGCCCTGTACCACCTGCAAAAAATACAATCGTTTTATTTTTCATATGTAGCAAAGCGCTATCTTTTGAAAAAAGCTCTGTCATGCTACCAACTTGAAATGGTGTTTGAACAACACTTTTTACGCCTTCAGCTCTACATACATCCGCTACATATATAGCATTCATAACTGTCGCAAGCATACCAATTTGGTCAGCTTTTGTACGATCCATATCGCCTGATGTACGGCCTCTCCAGAAGTTGCCGCCACCAATCACTACGCTTACTTCGATACCGTTGTCTAGAAGATCTTTAAGCTCTCTAACAACGCGTGTAATAATAGTGTGGTCAAAACCTCGACCATTCATTCCTGCTAGTGCTTCTCCACTTAATTTAACCAATACTCTATTATATTTTTGCATTTTATCCACCTTCCTGCTACTCAATACTGTACCATAAAATTCATTGTATTTCTAGATATATTTTTGAACTTACGCTTTAAAAAAAGGGAGACAATATGCCTCCCTTTTATTTATTAACCGTTGATTTGTTTTGCAACTTCTGCAGCAAAGTCTTCTTCTACTTTTTCGATACCTTCGCCAGTTTCGAAACGTACGAAGCCTTTGATTGCTTTTTCTGTACCTAATTCAGCTGCAACATATTTAGCTACTGTTACGTCTGGATCTTTTACGTACTCTTGCTCTAAAAGACAAGTTTCTTTAAGTTGTTTGTTTAATCTACCAATGATCATTTTTTCAATGATGTTTTGTGGTTTATCTGGGTTTTCGTTCATTGCTTGATGTAATAAGATTTCTTTTTCTTTAGCTTTGTACTCTTCAGAAACGTCATCCATAGATACGTATTCTGGGTTAACAGCAGCGATTTGCATAGCTACGTTTCTACCAACTTCTAAAGCTTTTTCACCTTCAGCAGCAACTTCTACTAAAGCAACGATTTTTCCACCGCCATGTGTGTAAGATGCTACAGCACCTTCTGTTTCTAGGTAAACAACACGACGAAGTGTTAAGTTTTCACCGATTGTAGCGATCTTCTCTGTTAATACGTCAGCAACTGTTTTAGATGCATCTTCGCTCCATGCACAAGCTTTTAAAGCTTCAGCATCAGCAACTTTGTTGTTAAGTGCGATTTCAGCAACTTGATTAACGAAAGTAATAAATTGCTCGTTCTTAGCAACGAAGTCTGTTTCAGAGTTGATTTCTACTAAAACACCAGCTTTATGATCAGCTGAAATCATTTCTTTTACAAGACCTTCAGCAGCAACACGGCCAGCTTTTTTAGCAGCTTTTGCTAAACCTTTTTCACGTAAAACTTCGATAGCTTTTTCCATATCTCCGTCTACTTCATTTAATACATTTTTGCAGTCCATCATACCTGCGCCAGTTCTTTCACGTAATTCTTTTACCATACCAGCTGTAATTGCCATTTTAACTACCTCCAGATATCTCTATTATTCAGCGATTGTTTCTTGAGCGCTGTTTTCTTGTGTTTCTTGTGCTTCAAAGATTTCACCTTGGTTTGATTCTATGATTGCATCTGCCATTTTAGCAACGATTAATTTAACCGCACGGATAGCATCGTCATTACCTGGGATTACGTAATCAACTTCTTCTGGATCACAGTTTGTATCAACGATTGATACTACTGGAATTCCAAGAATGTGAGCTTCTTGAATAGCGATTTTTTCTTTTCTTGGATCTACTACGAACATAAGGTCTGGTAATTGCTTCATTTCTTTGATACCGCCTAAGTTCTTCTCAAGTTTGTCCATTTCTTTACGAAGTTCGATTACTTCTTTTTTAGGAAGTACTTCAAATGTACCATCTTGTGCCATTGTTTCTAATTGCTTAAGTCTAGCAACACGGCTCTTGATTGTAGAGAAGTTTGTAAGCATACCGCCTAACCATCTTTGGTTAACATAGTACATACCACTACGCTCTGCTTCAGATTTGATTGAATCTTGAGCTTGTTTCTTTGTACCTACGAATAATACTTTTCCACCTTCTTCGCCAACTTGACGGATTACAGCATATGCTTCGTCAATTTTCTTAGCTGTTTTTTGTAAGTCGATGATGTAGATACCATTTCTTTCTGTGAAGATGTATTCCTTCATTTTTGGGTTCCATCTTCTTGTTTGGTGACCGAAATGTACACCAGCTTCTAAAAGTTGTTTCATTGAAATTACACTCATTTTATTGCCTCCTGATTATTCCTCCGTAAACATTTTCTATGCATTGAAACGTATCAAGCATCATCAGCATTTTTTGTTTACGTGTGTTTTATTTTCGCACCAAATTATAACACGTCTAAAATAAGAATACAATAGGTAAACCTAATTATTCATTATTTTTTCCTAGTAAAATAGCTAATATGGTTTCATATTCTCCTAATTTCGGCAAAAACTTCTGGCCTGTGCGGAGTGTTTTTGTTTGTTTTTGGTCGATTAAGTATTGATGAAAGTCATTTGCATTTGCCACGATACCTTCTTTTTCTAAAAATGATGCAATCTGACTCGATCCATAGTGTTTGGGAATATCTACCCATTTATAGTTTTGTTTAGACGCCACAGCTCCATCCTTTTGTACCTGTGTATCTTCTTTTTCAACCTCGCTATCGATTATATCCGTACGCACCATTTCTTTCTGCATTTCTAACTGTGTCTTAAGTGCTACCAGTTCTTTTTCATGATTTGCTATAAGACTTCTTCTTTCATGATTAATTTCTAGCGCTATGCAAACCATCAAAATGCCTGACAAAATGATGCCGCCACCTATTCCCATCAATAAATAAGTCCATTTTTCTTTAGTCATCCGATCTTACCTCATGGTGGATAGAGAAATAATAAGTCTTACTTCCCCCACGCCTACTTTCATTTGTTTTGCAATAGTTTCTATGGGTACATCTTTTTCATAGAGTTTCAAAATCTCTTGATACAGGTGTGTTTCTGAATGTTTAGACGGACTCATCTCTTGTGGTGGTTGTTTTTCGGTAACTTCTGATTGCTTTTTAAACGCTTCTCTTAATTGATTATTTTTCTTTTCTTCCTCTTGGAGAAAAAATGAGAAAAGCTCTGTTGGATTTTCTTGAGAGGTATATTCTTCTTTTTTAGATTGGTGTGCTGCTACTATCAACACACTTAAAATCATTAAAAAAAAGCCTATTCCTATCCAGCATAGGCTTATATAAGGCATATTTTCAATCGTAAACACATGTATTCCTCCTAAATCCGTATATCAATGGTACTTTCTGAATGGGTATATTGCCCATTCAGTTGATTGGGTTCTTTTTTTTGTTCTTGAGACGATTGCTTTTTGTCTTTTTTAGATTGCCCTTCTTTTTTTTCATTTTCTTTTTTAAATTTCACGCCACTGTCTTTTTCTGTTTCAATGACGGTTTCTTTTTTTTGCTCTGTTTCTTGTTTCATGATTTGGGCAAAATTTTCTTGGTGCTGCATTGGTTTTTGGTTGTCTACTTGTTGTCTATTAGAAAGTGTCGGTGCTTGCGGATAAAGTATTTGGGTATCAATAGGCCTTATCATACTTCTCCTCCTTATTCTATAGTGGTAGTACAACGTTATATTTTACAAGTCGTTGTCTGAGCCTTGAGACACCTTTCGTATGGAGCTGAGATATCCTTGATTCTGACACGTGTAAAATAGCACTGATTTCCTTAAGGGTTAACTCTTCAAAATAATACAATTGAATAACCATCTTTTCTCGCTCTGGCAATTCCTCTATGGCTTCTGCCAGTACTTCTAACATTTCTTGTTTTTGTATATGGCTATCTGGTGTACCTACGCTTTCATCTGGTAGTGCATCCACATGCAATTTGTAGTCTTCAATAAAAACAAGTGCCGAAACATTATTTTCTTGAAGAAGTTGCTGGTAATCTTCCAAACTTATCTCTAAATAGTTAGCCATTTCCCCATCTGTAGGTGTTCTTCCAAGTTCATTTTCCAAGCTACTGTATGCCTTATTAAAATCTTTTTGTTTTTTACGTAGGCTTCTAGGTACCCAGTCCAGTTTCCTGATCTCGTCTAAAATAGCTCCGCGTATTCTTAATGATGCATACGTTTCAAACTTGACGTTTTTTGTATAGTCAAATTTATCGATGGCATCAATAAGCCCTAAGACACCATAGCCTACTAAATCACCTAGTTCTACATAATGGTTCAAGTAGATACTCAGCCTT
Organism: Cellulosilyticaceae bacterium; assembly: GCA_051650305.1. GTDB lineage: Bacteria > Bacillota > Clostridia > Lachnospirales > Cellulosilyticaceae > JBOFDK01. The sequence continues at coordinate 1,892 of JBOFIT010000054.1, read as the reverse complement.
CCAGCTACTAATTTCACCAAATGTACATAGTGATCGATTAGTTCATTTTTAAGTGCTATTTCTTTTTTTGTGCTATACTTCTGCCATAATAAGTCACTTTTATCCATCTCGCTAGAACCCCCTTTTGTTAAAATTCTTTTGTCCCATGTCCTATTGTCTTAACAACCAATGTCCCTGTTTCTGTATAAAGCTCAATGGTTCGCCCGTAATTATCACCTGTATCATCGGCTAAAATAGGAATTTTGTATTTATCTAGGCGTTCTTTAACTGCTTGGATATTTCTTGCTCCAATACGCATACTTTCATCCATATGTTGAAATGCAAACATTTGTGCCCCTCCAGCAATTTTAGCGACTAATCGTTGTGCTCTAGCCCCTTTTTCCACCATACGTTCAATTAATAAATCAATCCCTGTATCTGCAAACTTAGCTGGATTGGTATTATTTTTGATTTGGGTACTATCTGGGAGCATCACATGTGCAAGTCCACCGACTTTAGTAAGTGGATCATAAAGTGCAACGCCTACACACGATCCTAGCCCTAACGTTGTAAGTATGGAGGGGTGCTTTGCAACATTCAAATCTGCCATCCCTACTTTTATTATTTCTCCACTCATACTAAACGCTCCAATGCATTAACAATAGTCTGTATTGCTGTCTCATCTACCACTAAAATATAGGTGCCATTGAGTATTTTCTCGTTGTCCGTAAATTTTGTCTCGATAAACATCATTGCATTATCTTCAGTAGAGAATGCTACCGCTGGATAGCTTAAAATCGCGATAGCCATATCAAGTGCCATTTGTGGCACTGAATGGGTAAGTTCAAGTTGTGTAAGTGTTGCTAGTGCATTAAGATAAGATCCGGCTAAAATATTACCTGTCTCGCATAATACTGAATAGTCCAATGCATCAAATTCCTGTCTTTTTGTATCTGTATTTTCCAATACCATATCCACCAGCTGATGTGCACTTTCTAACTCAAAAGCTAAAATAAGCATTGCTTTTATATCACCATATACTTCAATAAGCATGGCAGCTATATAATTTTCTTCACTGCCTAACACGCTCCCAAGCTCGCTAATGGCTTTAATATTGACTTTTGCAATCGTCATATCCACTGGTTTCTTTAAGAGCATACTTAATGCGGTGGCAGCATTTCCTGCACCTATATTCCCTGCTTCTGTCAATGCATCTAGCTGCTCTTTTAATGCCTTGTATTTACCCATTTTTACACTCCCTTACTTTTGAACTTCAAATGCATCATCCACTATATTTTTAAGTTGTAATAATGTAATGATACTCTCTTCTGTTTGTACCTTTGCAACCCCTTGAATATGGTTAACATTCATCTTCCCTTGTACATTTTGCACTTGCTCAATGGCATCTTTCCCAAGTTCAACCACTTCTTTTACATTGTCTACAATAATGCCCACCATATTTTCCTCAATCTTGACAATGATAATTCTAGTGTTTTCATCATCTTCTTTAGAAGGGAGTTCAAATTGTGTACGAATATCGATAACTGGGATAATCTCTCCACGCAAATTCATAACCCCTCTTACCCATGAAGGTGTCTTTGGCACGCGCATAATGCTTTTAACGCGTTCGATAATTTGGACACTTTGTATCTCGATTCCATATAATTGGGTATCTAACTTAAAAATAACAAATTGTTTTACTGCATCATATACTTCACTCATCTCAAATCCCCCTTATACCAATGTATTAACATCTAGGATAAGTGCTACTTCGCCATTCCCCAGTATGGTTGCACCTGCAATCATATTGATATGTCTTAAGTATTTTCCTAATGGTTTAATAACGATTTCTTGCTGGCCTATTAACGTATCGATAATAAACCCTATTTGCTTCTCGCCTTTTTTAATGATAA
>JBOFIT010000053.1:0-14714 GCA_051650305.1 Cellulosilyticaceae bacterium | reverse complement strand
TACACAAGCAAACGGGAGATATCAAGTACACTGTAGTGGGCATCGTACAATCTAGCACAGAACTTACAGATGTAGAGCAAAAGCGTATTGCCAATTGGATAGGGGTTAAGACTAATGCAAAAGATATCAAACTTATTGTGGAGATTATCCCACCGACGCCGATGCCAACGGATATACCAGGTGCTACAGGTGATTTAGGAATTATTGAACCTTAAGGTGTTACTACGGTGACACCTTTTTTTTATGGCATTACCAATAAGAAAGTATTGGCGAAAAAAATAGAAGGTGATAAGATGGGGAAGAAACATAAGATGGACAAAGGAGAGACAGCATCGATGAAAACAACGATTTATCTAACACGACATGGACAAACTGAATGGAATATAGAAAAAAGACTTCAAGGAAGAGGGAATTCACCACTTACTGAAGCTGGGATTGCACGTGCAGAAGAGCTAAGAGAGCGTATCAAAGAGATGGCAATTGATGTGATGTATGCAAGTCCTATAGAGCGTGCATACCACACTGCACAGATTATAAAAGGGGACAAAAACGTAGAGATTATACCGCATGAAGGCCTCGTAGAGATGAGCTTTGGAGATTATGAAGGGCGTCGTACAGAAGAGGTGATGCTAGAAGAGCCGAACTGGAATATCGAGCGTATCATGCAAGGCGATACAGAAATGTGTGCACCAAATGGAGAGACGCTTGAAGAGGTGAGAAACCGTGTGAAATTGACGATGGATGAGCTTATTGCAGAGCATCAAGGAGAGACACTACTAATTGTGGCACATGGTATTACACTGAAGGCACTTATGTATTATTTCCAAGATGAAGATGTAAATACAGAAGTTATGGGGCAAGCTACCCTTACAAAAGTTCTCGTAGATGATACAGGTAAGTTTGAGATTGTCTATAAAAATGATGATTCACATTTCACAGTGAAAAATAAGCAATTAGGTTGGTAAAAACAATATACTAGGAGGCAGAAGATGACTAAAATGGCTGTACACAATGGTGTCTTTCATGCAGATGATGTATTTGCAGTAGCGATGATGAAAGGCATTAAGGATGATTTAGAAGTAATAAGAACAAGAAATGAAGAGGTACTTGGGACATGCGACATCGTAGCAGATGTAGGTGGTGGTCAGTATGATCATCATCAAGCAGATAAAGTCCTAAGAGAAGATGAGATTCCTTACTGTGCTTTTGGCCTTTTGTGGAAAGATTTTGGGAAAGATTATGTGCAAAAGCAGTTTCCAGACCTTAAGGATGAAAAGCAAATAGAAGAAGTGGTACAAAATGTAGGGTATGAGTTTATCTCTCAGATAGATGCTAGTGACAATGGTGTGGATGTTAATACCTATGAAATTCCTATCACCACTATAAGCAATGTCATAAGTAGCTTTATGCCTTTTGGCGCAGTAGGAGAAGAAGTAGATAAAGCTTTCTTTGAAGCAGTAGCTTTCGCAGAGCAGTTTTTCTACAAGATTGTACGTAAGTATGTAGAGCACTTTTTCAATAGAAATTATATAGAAAGCCAATTACACGCACAGCCTATCAAGGACACACACATTTTAGTGCTTGAAGAGCATGTAGGATGGAAAGATGCCCTGCTTCATCTCGATACAGACGAAGACGTATACTTCGTCGTATTCCAAGATATCACAGGTTCATGGCGCGTGCAGACTGTGCCTAAGTCTACTAAAGGATTTGAAGCACGTTACGACTTGCCAGAAACTTGGGGTGGCTTAAGGGAGGAAGAACTAACAGAACTCACAGGCATTGCAGGATGTATCTTCTGTCATCCAAGTTTCTTTATCTGTGGAAATGCTACTAAAGAAGGTGCATTAGAAATGGCAAGACAAGCAGTCGCGAATATAGCACGTTAAAAAAACACTTCATCATGAAGTGTTTTTTTTTGCACCCAAATAAGATGCTTGACAATATATTACGGTTGGTGATATAAATATATTACAGTTAAAGATATATCGGAAGATGTAATAAGGAGGTAGGCAATGAGTAAAGCAAACAAAGTAGGGGCCTTAACAGAAGTAACACTGTACATTTTATTAGCATTATATAAGCCAAATCATGGCTATGGCATTATGCAATTTGTAGAGGAGAAGACAGAAGGCAGACTTACATTAGGGGCAGGCACACTATATGGTGCCATCACAACACTTGTAGAAAAAGGTTGGATTAGTCAGCAAGGGGAAGAGGGTATCAAAAAAAAGAAGACGTATCTTATTACTTCACAAGGAAGAGAAATCGTAGAAGGTGAGATGGAGCGTTTACAAGAAGTACTGAGATTAGGAAAGAGCATTATGAGAGGAGATGAGGTAGATGAATAAGACAAGATTATTTTTTGATATAGATAAAGAAACGAAGTGGCTCAACGCATTAGCAGAAGAAGGTTATCGCTTAAAAGAACGTTCTTGCTTCACTTATACATTTGAACAATGTGAAAAAGGGAAATACATTTATCAAGTTGAAAAAAGAGGGGTAGAATTTACATCCCAAGAAAAGAAGTACATAGATTTTTTGAGAGATGTGGATATTAATTTTGTAGGGCATACACTTGGGTATTATTATTTTGAGAAAGAGAATGATGGTAAACCTTTTGCGCTTTATTCAGATGCTAATTCGAAGGTTAAGCACTACAAAAGCATTATGAAATTACTAGCAATCCTAGCGGTTATTAATATAAGCATTATCAATACCCATTTTACAGATCCTACAGGTCCATGGATACTAGGTGTATCACTTTCTTTCTGGAGTAATGTAGTCTGTCTATTAGCCATCATCATGACATGCATCAAGTATAGCAATCGCATTAAAATGATAAAAAAAGAAGAACGTATTCAAGAAGATATACTTATAGGTTAATGCCTATAAGTATATTTTTTTAGAAAATTTCAAAAAAAGTATTTACAATTTCAAAAATGGTATTATAATCATAAGTGGAACTAATGAAAGGGGCAAAAGATAATGAGTATATCAAAAGCTACATTAAATCCTATAAGAATGCGTATTCTTCAGCATCTTATGCTACATGAATCTGCAACGGCTAAAGAGTTAGTCGAAGTGATGAATGATGTACCGAGAACGACGCTTTATAGACATATCAATACATTAGAAGATGCGACACTTATTAAAGTGATAAAAGAAAATAAAATTAGAGGCACAGTAGAAAAAGTATATGCACTGAATACAGAAGCAAACGCTTATGCGGAGCAGTCACCAAGTCAAGTAACAATGCAGTTCATGCTAGAGATTATGACACGATTTGAGCGTTATTTTGAGGGAGAGGGAGCCAATCCACAGGCAGATATGCTTTTCATGAGAACAGCGACATTTAATCTTACAGATGATGAATACGTAAGAATGATAGGGGAAGTAGGAGCAGTTATGGCTAAATACTTAGAATTAGAAAAGACACCTGATAGGAAGATCAGACAGCTATCTACCATATCATCACCTTATACAAATAAGTAAATTTTAAAAGGGGAGATTGTAATGGCAAAAAATAAAAAGTCAAAGGGGAAAAAGTTTATGATGATTTTAGGAAGTATCATAGGGATTATAGCAGTATTAATGGTTATAGGATATTTTATCAATAAATCAGCACTCAAGAAGGAAGATGCAACACTTGTACCTAAAGGACAGATGGTAGAAGTAGATGGGGGCAAAATCAATGTCTATACTGAAGGTAATGGTGAGGAAACCATCGTTATTCTAGCAGGGTATGGCGTAAGCCTTCCACAAGCGGAATATGGACCACTGATGCGAGAGCTTACAGATAAGTACCGAGTGGTTATCTGTGATTACAAAGGTTTAGGTTTTAGTAGTGGTACCGATAAAGAGAGAACAGTAGAGAATATGACCGAAGAAACAAGAGCAGCTTTAAAAGGTGCTGGCATTGAAGGGCCTTATATCTTTATGCCTCACTCAATGGGAGGGCTCATTGTAGAAAACTATGCAGTAAAATACCCAGAAGAAGTAAAGGCAATGGTACTTATTGATAGTACACCAACAGTTGGAGTTGATAAGCAGCCACCCTCTGTAGAATGGGTTTATGGGTTAAGTAAGTTCCTTCAAAATGTAGGCTTTACAAGATTACAATTAAGCATAGCACCTCTTCCTTATAAGGTAGAGAATGGTTATACAGAAGAAGAAATAAGTTTACTTAAGACTTTTACAAAAAGAGTGTTTAACGATACGATGATTCATATAGGTGGAGCATTGCCACAATTCATTGAAGAGACAAAGTCTCTATCAGTACCAGATGGGATTCCGGTGCTTAAAATTATTTCAAAACCTACCCTTGAGGCGACTTCTAAGCAACTCAAAGAAGATGGGATGGCATATCAAGAAAAGCATTTTGCAAAGTTGGGTAATGATGTGAGTTATGAGTTGGTAGATTATTCACATTTAATGTATCAGACAAATGCGAAAGAGATAGCAGAAATGGCAGAGACTTTCTTAGCAGAGAAAATAGCACACTAATAATAAAGGGACTGTTGCATCATTATAGTGCAACAGTCCCTTTATTATGGACATAGCCTCTGTAAAAAGCCTATTTCTATAAAGAACACTAAGCTTGTAAGGTGCGAAGTTTTTTATAAGAACGCTTGAATAAGTAGAAGGTATACCCAAGTGTGATGGCTTCGCTGAAGAATACAGCTAGCCAAATCCCTGCATCTCCTATAAAGAGCGGAAGGAGTACAATACCAAGGGTCAGGAAGATGATGCCTCTGAAAAGTGAGATTGTAGCAGAGGTTTTAGCATCTTCTAATGCTGTAAAGTATGCTGAACCAAGAATATTCATACCGTTAATAAGGAACGCTATGGAATAAAGGTTGGTCGCTTGTATAGTAAGGCTTATGAGTTCTGGATCATTGGGAGCGAAGAGCTTGATGAGAGATTCCCCAAAGATAAACATACTTACCGTACAAATAACACCTAGAACAGCCATTACTTTAATGCCTAGCTGATTCAGTGAGATGACGCGGTCCACTTGTTTTGCACCATAGTTATAGCTTGTGATAGGGCTAATACCAGTAGAAATACCTAGTAAAATGGCGATAATCAATGAAGTTACATAAGAAATAATAGAAAAAGCAGAAACGCCCATTTCACCCATATTTTTCAGAAGCACCATATTAAAAAGATAAGTCGAATAAGCCACAGCTACTTCCGTTAGTGCTTCAGAAGAACCATTATAAAAGAACTTCCCAATCTTTCTAAAGTCTACTTTACAGGTGGTGAATCGTAAAATACAGCTTTTTGGTAGGTAGGCTATAAAACCTACGAAGAAAGAGATACCAAAGGCTACACCTGAGGCTAGTGCTGCGCCAGCGACACCCCAGCCCCATACGACTACCATTAAATAGTCAAATAAAATATTTAAGACAGAGCCTGTAATGGTACATACCATGGAATAAGTAGGCTTACCCATCGTACGAATACCAGTGGAGAGAAGTCCACCAGTTGTAAATACAGGAGTAAAGAAGCAAAGTATAGCTAAATACTGACGTACCATAGGGAGCAATTCATCTGTAGCACCTAGTAAGCGGCATATAGGGTCTAGGAAAAGAAGTGTCAGTCCTGCGACAGATGAAGATAAGATCATAAGGGTATAGAAAGCTAAGCTAAAAGTCTTACGTGCTTGATCTTTATTACCCTGACCAAGTTCGATGCCGACGATGGTATTGGCACCAGCTGAAAGCATAATACTAATCGCCATGGCGATACTGAAAAATGGCATCGCTATATTAATCGCGGCAAGAGCAGGTCCACCTACGGATTGCCCTACGAAAATACCATCTACAACGATATAAATAGAGAAGAAAAGCATCCCAATAATACTGGGAATAGAATATTTCAAAAAAAGTTTTCCGATACGTTCCGTACCGAGTTGTCGTGTGTTGTCCATCGTTATGTCCCTTCTAAAAATACAAAAATAAGCAAAAAATCAATGCTATTATTTTGTGGAAGTATAGTAAGTATTTGTGTAAAGAGAGTATACCATACATGTAAAATAGTCGAAAGATGGAGCATGGTTTAGATATAAGGAAATAAATACTATTGACATAGAAAATAATAAGAGATATGATTGATTTGAACAATGTTCATTTGAGGAGTGATACTATTTCTAGAATCATTGAAAACCCAGAGCAGCTTATTTTGACAGAAGCTACAGCACTTGCACAAGCAGAGGGTCTGAGTAAGCTTAATATGAGAAAGATTGCAGCCAAATGTGGCATTGCATTAGGCACCATCTATAATTATTATCCGACGAAGATGGATTTGATTATTGCGATTATAGAGGATTTCTGGAAGCAGTGCTTTAGAGGGATGCACCAATGTCTGAATGAGAGTCTGGATTTCTTTCAGCAATTAGAAGTCTTGTATTTTTATTTATTAGATTACCTAGAGCAATTCGAGAAGAATTGGTTAGAAGAGTTATCCAGCCTTTCGGTAGGTAACAAGATTAAGGGTAAAGAAAAAGAAGCAGAATTTATGGAGCATTTTCTAAAGTTTTTTAGAATGTATTTTGCGAGTAAAAAACATGTGTTTAATCCAGAAGTACTGAATGCTTTTGGCGAAGAAAAGGTTATATCTTTTATCTTAACGCACTTTTTTACCATGTTAAAAAACTTTGATCATGACTATGCATTTTTTGATTGTGTTTTGAAAAAAATATTGAAATGATGACCATTTCAATTTTTTTAATCATAAATGAACGATGTTCATATAAATTTTAAAATAAAGGAGAGATGATGATGCAAGCAATTATGGAGACACTTTTTGACGTCGTGTATTTAACGACAGTGGTGGTATTAGGTTTACAAATGATTATCAAAGGTAAAGACCGTTACACAAAACTATTTGGGTATATGTCAGTATTATTAGGATTGGGAGATTCGTTCCACCTGATACCGAGAGCGTATGGTCTTTTGACTACAGGATTAGAAGCTAATGCAGCGGCATTAGGCGTAGGAAAGTTTATCACTTCGATTACCATGACGATTTTCTATGTGATTCTTTATCATATTTGGCAGATACGTTTTAATAAAACAAAGGAAGAGACAAAAGGTCTTACTGTTACGATTTATGCATTAGCAATCATTCGTATCATTATTTGTTTATTCCCTCAAAATGAATGGTTAAACTACTATGCACCTGTTTCATGGGGTGTGTATAGAAATATTCCTTTTGCAATTATGGGTATTCTTCTTATCTGGCTTATGTATAAGGAAGCGAAGAAGCATAATGATAAAGATTACAAGATGATGGCAGTAGCAGTCTTTTTATCTTTTGCTTTCTACATTCCAGTGGTACTATGGGCAACGACTATTAGGCCGATAGGGATGCTTATGATTCCAAAGACTTTAGCGTATGTATGGGTAGTATGGATAGGGTATGACCGTTTTAGAAAAATGAAATAGTGGGCAATGCTTCTTATAAAGACATGTGGTACAATGTGTCTTATAAGAAGCATTTTTTATTGAGAAAGGTAGGAAGACATGTCTTATCGCGTTAGACAATTTATGTGGGCAATGACTGCACGCATAACAACAGAAGAAGAAAGATTTGTGGAGCAACATTTAACACCTAAAGAAGCAGAGCTTTTTTGGAAGCTTAAAGTCTATGAGCAGAAGCATAGTATAAAAGTAGCTAAGGCATTAGGAGAAGAGATCAAGACTCCTCAGGTGAGACAGGAGTGGATACGTCTAGGACTTTTACATGACATAGGAAAGCTGGTATATCCTATAGGACCTATAAGAAAAAGTATGATGGTGCTTCTGCATAAGTATACTAAGGGAAAAGTACAGAAGCTTACTTTGCCTATGGTTAAGTGCTATTATGACCATCCAAAGCTAGGGTATGAATTGCTGCAAAAAGAAGAGGGTTATGAAGAATCTTTCTTGAAGCTTATCAAAAATCATCATCAAACGATGGGGAGTCGTTCACAAGAGCCTATGAAGAGTTTGCAAAAGTGGGACGATGCTTACTAAGAAATTGAATAGTCAGATTATTTTTGATATAATAAATCAAAAGGGGGTAGAGTGATAATGAATAAACTTTTTATAGGAGAAGATGGTAAATTAAGACCGTGGATACAGATTGTATTAATCTATGCAGCGACAATGATGGCACAGGTAATGGTGATTTCAGCATTGACGATTCCAGTAGGCATTTATATGGGAGTTACGGGGCAGGTGAATGGTATCATCACATTAACTTCAGAACCATGGTTTTTAGTACTTACAAGCACAGCTGGGAATATCGTCAATATCATAGTGACAGTACTATTATATAAACTAATTACGCATCAGCCAGCTGCACATATGGGACTTACACCATTTAAGACAGGTACTAAGCAGTTTGTAGGAGGTTTAGTACTAGGGATGGCAAGTATCTCTATGATGATAGGTGTACTTACATTGACAGGGAATTATGCTTTTGAGGGGATTTATGTGACGAAGGAGCTTTTATTAGGTCTTATCCTTTTCTTAGCAGTAGGATTTGGAGAAGAAATCCTCGTAAGAGGGGCTTTCCAGCATTTAATTTCAGCAAAGCATCACGCGGCATGGGCGATACTTATACCATCAGCTATTTTTTCAGCAATGCATTTAGGAAATCCTAATGTGGCACCGTTAGCGGTGGTGAATCTTTTCTTGGCAGGGGTAATGCTTGGGGTTATCACTTACAAGACAGGTAATCTATGGATGGCTATCGGATGGCATATCACATGGAACTTTACGATGGGGAATATTTTTGGTGTAGAAGTAAGTGGACTTGAACTAGGCAAAGGTCTTATACAGATGAATCGTGTAAAAGATAACTTGATGAATGGTGGCAGTTTTGGTTTAGAAGGCGGATACTTGTGTAGCCTACTACTTATCATCGTTATCTTACTTTTTGCTTTTCTATATAAGAAACAAGAAGCGTAATAAAATAAGAAAGCAGACTTCCTATGAGGGTACGTACCTAATAGGAAGTTTTTTTAGTTCAAACAATCTGAATGTTATATACATCTGTGCTATAATGAAAAAAACAACATAAAGGGGAGTGTTTCATGAAGGCGTTACTCATCAGGCCTTGGGTAAATAAAAATATTACAACAGTTAAGAACTTTCTTTTTGGCGAGCCAATGGGGATTGAATGTGTCTCGACTTTACTAAAAGAAATGGGCGTGGAAGTATTATTAGTAGATTTTATGGTAGAGAAAAATGGAAAGTTAGAAGATTATCTGAAAGATTATAAGCCAGATATAGTGGGGATTACATCACAGTGTACAGATGTGGAAAATGTATTGGCAATAGCAAAAGAAGTGAAAGCTTATAATGAAAAGATAACTGTATGGGTAGGGGGTGTACAAGCTACCTGTTTCCCTAATTCTTTCTTTACAGAAGCGGTAGACTATGTATTTAAGTCGACGACTAGAAGAAATATGCGGGCATTTATAGAGAATATCACGAAGGGTAATCCACCGGTTCTACTAGAGGGGATTTATAGCAAAAGCTTGGGGTTTGAAAATGACGGAGAGTTTTGTCTCAATGAATATGTGATACCAGATAGAAGTTCCACAGCCAAGTATCGTAAAGAATACAAATATATAGGTTACCAGCCTTGTGCAGTTTTGCAGTCAGCTTATGGGTGTCGTAATAAATGTAAGTTTTGTGTGCGATGGAAACTAGAGGGTGACCGCTTAAGAGAAGTACCTATCGAAGAGATTGTGGAGCAAATTAAAGGTCTAGATGAACCTTATGTATTCATCTGTGATAATGACTTCCTTATCAATGAAAAGAGACTGACGAGATTTTGCGAGCTTTTAGAAGAGCAGGGCATCTATAAGGAGTACATGTGCTATGGAAGTGTTAATAGTATACTCGAGAAGCCACATCTTCTAGGAAGACTTAGAAAAAATGGACTTGTAGCAGTAATCGTAGGGTATGAAGCTTTTGATGATGCGAGACTTAAAGAGTACCATAAAGCAGCCACTATAGATGAGAATATACAGGCCACAGAGTATCTTAGAGCAAATGGTATAGCTTGCTGGGGGTCTTTTATCATCCATCCTGATTGGGAAAAGAAAGACTTTAAGAAACTTGTAAAGTACATAGGTGTTTTAAAACCAGAGCTCATCACTTTCTCACCTCTCGTACCTCATCCTTTAACGGCACTTTATGATGAGTTTAAGGATCGACTTATTTATAAAGTAGAAGATTATGATAAATGGAATTTTGGGGATGTACTTATCTATCCATCTAAGATGTCTTTAAAGGCGTACTATTGGGAAGTCTTGAAATTAACCATTAAAGTGAATGGCAATTGGCACTCAGTGAAGTATACCCTTACAGCTTTTCCACTTAAGAATACTTTTAAGATGGTATTTGGCTTTAAGTCTTTGTTTAGTGTCTATATTAAAAACTTTTTAACGAGGAAATAGCATATGAAAATAGTATTGATCAGACCACCAGCACCTAATAAACTGAGTTTTACAAAGGTGCTGGATAATGAACCGTTAGAATTGGAATACTTACATACTATACTTAAAGAAGAAGGTCATGAAGATTACATCTACGATGGACTGGTAGAGCGAGACAGTGTGGAAACTGTACTTAGAAGAGAACAGCCAGATATTGTGGCGATTACAGGGTATATTACCCAGGAAAAATTGATGATTAAGTTTGCAAGACTTGCCAAGGAACTGAACCCTCAGTGTGTAACTATACTTGGAGGGGTACATGTGCAGCTTAATTATGAGAGGTTCTACGATGAATCGGTAGATTATCTATCGAGAAGTGAGTCAATGGAGGCTTTTAGAGCATTGATACAGCATATCCAATATGGCAATACACAAAGAGAAACCATTAATGGGCTGGGTTATAAGGTGGATGGGGTGTACCAAATCAATGAGCTTGTGCCTACTTGTATTGATACACTACCAATACCAGATAGAGAGCACTTTTATAAGTATAAAAATTACTATAGGTACTTAGACCTTACAGAAGTAGCAACTATAAAGACTGCTTTTTCTTGTCCTTATGGATGTAATTTTTGTTACTGTACTTTACTAAGTGGGGGACGCTATGTAGCTAGAGATTTAAATCTTGTGATACAAGAATTAGAGGCGTTGGATTGTCAGAATGTACAGATAGTAGATGATGATTTCCTAGTTGACCAAGAGCGTTTATGGGAGTTCATACGACTTGTGAAAGAAAGAAATATCCAGAAGACATACATATGCTACGCAAGGGCTGACTTTGTATCCACTCATGCAGACATTGTACAAGCGCTAGCAGATATCGGTTTTAAGTACTTCTTAGTAGGCCTTGAAGCTGTATCAGATGAAGAACTTACAGGTTATAATAAAAAGACATCTGTAGATGTGAATCGTCGTTGTGTAGAAGTTATTCATCAGACTAGTGCCCATTGCATAGGGCTTATGATTGCACCTATTGATGCGACTAAGGCGTATTTCAATAACCTCTATAAGTGGATTGTAGACAATGGTCTTAAGTACGTCACTGTATCGATTTTCACACCGATACCAGGGACACCTTTGTATGAGGAATATAAAGATAAGCTGACTTCAAAAGACATAGAGGATTGGGATTTCCTACATCTTGTACTGGAGCCTACCCATATGAGTAAGTCACAATTCTATGCAGAGTTTTATAAGCTTTTTATCAAGCTTTATCGCATCGCACAGAAGACGGGTATTTATGATTTTATGGACTTGAAGTTTTATAAAGGCATGTTGGAAGATTATTTAATGCGAAAAATACGTGATTAATAAAGGAGAGAGAAGGATGGTAAGACATATCGTTATGTGGAATGTGAAAGATGAATTCACAGTAGAGGAGAAAGTAGAAAAGCTTGCGAAGATGAAAGCTGATCTTGAAGCTTTAAAAGATGTGATACCAGGCATCATAGAACTAGAACTTATCACAACACCGATAGAAGGAAGTACTGCTGATATGATGCTAAATAGTTTGTTTGAAACTGCGGAAGTACTTCAGGAGTATCAAGTACATCCTGAGCACAAAAAAGTAGGGGCTTTTGTGGCTACTATTGCATGTAATCGTACATGCATGGATTATGAAGAAAAATGCTAAAAAATTAAAAAATTTGGACTTTGGTGTTTAATCTGTGAGATTTATTTGCTATACTGATAGGAGTAAGACATAAGATAAAGAATACTGAGGAGGGGTACAAATGTTAGGGAGTGCTATTGAAATGAAAGGTTTTATGGTTGAGAACAAGTACTTAATTATTGCAAAACAAATGAAGGATGCTATATTGGTAGCAGTAGAAAAGAATATTGTTCACGAAGCAAAATTCGCCATTGAGCTTATGCCGAAAGAAATGATGGAGACGAAGTTTTATCGTAAAATAGGGGATTTAAACGATGTTGATGCAGTAAAATCATTACTTACTTTCTATAAAGATGAAAGCATTAGCCTTAAATATAACGGGGAATATATTTTAAGTGAAGAATCAGTAGGTGGCTTCATTCGTTCAAAAGAAGATGACAGAGCGGTACTTCTTTGCTCTACAGATACAGAAGCAAACAACGATCTCGGTAAAGATACATGGATGAAGGTAGATGAGCATAATCCTATTTGTAACGGAGAAGTATTGGATGTAGAGAAATCAATGCCTACAGATCAATCAATGTTTACACAACAACCAGTCAATCAGTATCAGCCAGTAGATAATGTAATAGGATGGCAAAGATAAGAGGTACCTTCGGGTGCCTTTTTCTATAGAGGAGAAGTGAGTGAGGATGCTTAAGCAAGGTGTGAGAGATTATATTTTTAAGTTTGCTTTGATTTATGTAGTGTTAGCAAGTTATAAAATGCTGGAGTGGTTACCTAAGTATGTGAGACTTATAGTGACAGGATATAGTAGATATATGCCATTGATGGAACGGATAGGAATCATGCTTTATCTGATAGGACTACTTTATGTCATAGGATTTTGGGGACAGTGCATAAAGAAATATAAAAGAAAAGGATAGGAAAGTGTATGAAGAAAGTTTTGACCAATGTAGGAAGTGGCATATTTGTGGCAATGTTTATCTACATATTAGTAGGTACTTTTCGTATGGTAGGGATATTACCATTTTATCTGCAAGGGATTCTGCTAGGACAAGGAAACTATATAAGTTTTTGGATGCATCTACAAGTAATAGGATACGTCGTAAGTCTCCTCGTCGTAGGTGGATCAGTATACTATGTCGTTAAAATGTGTAAGAAAGGTATAAGTAGGCAGCGAACCAGAGAAAAGGTATATGATGAGAAGCTAAAAGATGTGCAGCAGGAAGCAGATTTATCAGTGCTTATGAGAAAAGATGCAGGTTTTATCAAAGATAAATTCATGATACGTGCCAAAAAGATGCTTACAGAAGCTTATGTTGCAAGAAGTAAAAAAGAAGAAAATAAGCTAAGACTTGTACTAGGAGATACTTTGTATTCTGATTGGTGTCAGCAGATACAGGTATTAAAACTTAATAAGCATGTAGAGATTTATGAGCGATTCTTTATGAGAGAAGCTAAAATAGTAGGCTATTGGCTAGCAGGAGAAAGTGAGTACATACAGGTAGCTTGTATAGTGAATTATAAAAATGCCATTCAAGACGCACAGACGGGGGGAATCCTAGAGGGTGACTTAGATACAAAGTTAGTAAAAAAGATGAAGATAACTTTCAGAAGGCAAGAAGGTTTAAAGACGCAGGCAGATAGTGACTTGTTTGATATCGAGCATTGTCCAGGGTGTGGTGCACCATTAGCAATTTCCATAAAGGGCATATGTGAATACTGTGGCAATCAAGTGAGTTCAGGAAAGTTTCAGTGGGTGATTGAGCGCATTGAAGAAGAACTTATTGAAGAAATGATTTATGGTAGAAAGGGGCTATAAAGGATGACTGGCTATTTGATTTGTTTTTTGATTATAGGCGGCGTATTACTACTAGCAGCTATAATGGAATTTTTACAGACCTTACCACTTATTATACAGGGGCTAATTTATATAAGCGTAGCCATAAGCATAGTAGGATTTATCGTAAAAAGCATTAAGAAAAGGAAAGCAAAGAGTGTAGCTTATGATAAAGCTTATAAACAGCAACAAAAAGAGATGGCATATAGAACAAGTAGTGCGAATCTCACAACCCTTAAAGAAAGAGATAAAGGCTTTGAAGAAAAAGCATGCTTACAGTATGCTGAAGCTGTCCTTATGAAGGTATTTGAAGTCAGGGAGCATTTAGACATAGAAGGCATGAAGTTTAAAACCTCAGATACATTATATGAGTTACTCACTTATCAGATAGAAGAATTGCAGGATACACATACCTATGAGAAGCATCACGTCATGCAGTTTTTGGCGATGCAAATCGTAGATTATAGGAAAGATACAAAGGATGAGTACATAGATATAGAAATACAAGCCTTTGTAGAGAAAGGCCGCTTTGATCAGAGGACACATAAGGTGGCTAGAGGTGAGAAATACTTCGCACACCAGATGACGTATAAACTTACATTTATACGAAAGCTAGGAGAGACCACGAAAGGAGATATCCATTATGAGACACAGTGTGAAAACTGTGGGGGAGTAGTGGACCTAAGTAAGGGAGACTACTGTCCATACTGTCATACTTATATAGCGATGGGAAGTAGTAGCTGGATATTGGACAACATGGA
>JBOFIT010000052.1:0-8980 GCA_051650305.1 Cellulosilyticaceae bacterium | reverse complement strand
GTTATGGGCATGATGTACGGATCAAGATGTTTTGTCTAGATCCATCATTCCTTATAAGTGAGATTCTGAGTACGTGCCAAAGTGCTATCTTCTTTTCGGCAACGCTTCTACCTATACAGTACTACAAGTATATGCTAGGTGGATTAGATGATAAGGCCATCTATCTACCTTCTATCTTTGATAAAGAAAAAAATCTGAGACTTATAGCAAGAGACGTCTCCACAAGGTACCAGCATCGCAGTATGAGTTATAGCAAGATAGCAAACTATATTCAAACCCTTGCAGAGGCAAAGCTAGGTAATTACATGGTATTCTTCCCATCCTATCAATACATGGAGGAAGTGTACAAACAATGTGAGAAAGATTATCCAGACCTACCTATTCGGATGCAGAGTACTGCCATGGACGAAGAAGCAAGAGAAGCTTATCTGGGTCAGTTTGAAAGAAATCCTACTAAGACGACTATCGGATTTTGTGTGCTAGGTGGTATCTTCTCAGAAGGGATTGATCTCACAGGCGATAGGCTTATAGGGGTAATCGTTGTTGGCGTAGGACTTCCACAGATAGGGCTGGAGAGAGACTTGATTAAATACTACTTTGATGAGAAGGGGATGGAAGGCTATCATTATGCTTATACCTATCCGGGAATGAATAAGGTGCTTCAAGCGGTAGGAAGACTTATACGGACAGAAGCAGATGAAGGGGTGGCTCTTTTTATTGATGACCGTTATCTAAGTCCTACGTATCAAGCTCTCTTGCCAGAACATCTCTTACCATATGAAGTTGTGGATCAGCAGACTTGTAAGGGTGCAGTGGAGCAGTATTATCAGCATCAAGAGAAATAATAAAAGCATATACCTGAATAAGGGTAAATATGATAAAATAAAATCAAAAAGAATAGGGTGGGAGCTATGGAGAAAAAAGCATTTTACGAAGAAAAATGGTTTTGGATGTGTATGGTAGGCATTGTCACCATAATTATTTTGCTACTACGCAAAAACACACAGATTGTGGTATGTGGTAATGGCAATGGTGAGGGGAATCATATGCATATTAATTTAAAGGATTTAAATGTAGGATAAGACCAAAGAAAAGGCTGTTAGAAAATCTAGCAGTCTTTTTTTGTAGAAATAAAATCAATTAGCTGATAATTATTATTTGAAAAAATGAGAGAAATGATTATAATAGGATAGTTGGGGTATGCTATATTTCAACAACGAATCATAAAAGTAAGAAAAGGAAAGGACAGAGTAAAGTAATGAAAAAATATATAAAATTAATAGGTCTAGTAGGATGTATTCTTGGAGCGACATTAGCATTTACAGGATGCAGTATGGGACCAAAAGAATCGATTAGTTTCTTCAACTATGGAGCAAACATAGATGAGGAAACACTTAAAGAGTTTGAAAAAACATATGGTATTAAAGTGAATATGGGTACTTTTGATGATATGGATGCTATGTATCAAAAGATTGCAGCGGGTGGCGCAGACTATGATGTCATCCTCGTATCAGATGCATTGATGCCAAAGATGATCGAAGAAGGCTTAGTTCAAGAAATCAATCAAGAGAACCTACCAAATCTAGAACAGATGGATGAGGAATACATGGATTTAGAGATAGACCCAGGCAATAAGTACTCTGTACCGTATATGTTTGGAACAGTAGGCCTTGTGTATGATAAAAACGTAGTGACAGAAGAAGTAGATAGCTGGGACATCATGTGGAATGAAAAGTACAAAGGTCAGGTCTTTATGTTTGATACTTATCGCGATACTATCGGTGCAGCACTGAAGAAGCTAGGACATTCACTGAATTCAGAGAATCCAGAGGAATTAGAAGAAGCCAAGCAATCACTCCTTGAGCAACGTGCTTTAGTAGCACCTATTTATGGTGTAGACAATGGGACAACGATGATTGCAAGAGGTGAGACGGCTATTAATATGATTTGGTCTGGAGAAGGCTTAAACCTTCAAGATGAATATCCAAATCTACAGTATGTGGTACCTAAAGAAGGTGCTAACTTCTGGATTGACAGCTTATGTATTCCTACAAATGCAAACAATGTAGCAGGGGCAGAGAAATTCATCAACTTTGTAAGTGGCAAAGAAAGTGCTTTAAGAATTGCATCAGAGATAGGGTACACCACACCAAACCGTGAAGCAAGACTTGAGCAAGATGAGCATATCCGAAACAATCCAAATGCTTATATGCCTTCAGAAATCATGGCATTAAGTGAGGTATACGTGGACTTACCACTTGAAGTACGACAAATGTATGATTATATATGGACAGAAATTAAAGTAAACAAAGAATAAATACGTAGCAAGTAATATGATAAATGATAAGAATCGTGTCGCAATTTGTTGAAAATCTAAACATTGTAAACTATAATAAAGATATTCAGACAAATATTCGCCTAATATAGAATGTAGGGAGAAGAGACATGAAGGGTATTTATTTTAAGCATGCATTAGGGAGTATAGGTACAAACGAAGGCTTTGAACTTGTGGTGCAAAATGAGCAGACACAAGTCATGATAGGAAACATTCCTAAAAATCAAAAACTGTATATTGGACCCAATGCATTAGACGAGACACTTGAATTTCTATATGTAATAAGTGGCCATATACAATTTAAGATTGATGGCGAAATAGTAGAAGTAAAAGCAGGCGATAGTTTTTATATTAGAGATTTAGAAGAAGATGTGGTGGGACATATGGAAGAAGATACAAAGATTCTTTACTATACCACCGAACCACACTATGCAAATATAAGTGACGAATTAAAGGAATTGCGGAAAGTACTTAATCAAATAGAACAAAAAGATTGCTACACGAAGGGGCATAGTACACGTGTTGCTATGTATGCAGCCACCTTCTTACAACACAGCGAAAAAAACATTGCTTCAGCAAAGAAATTAGGCTATGCAGCACAGTTACATGACATTGGGAAATGTAAAATTGCGGATGAAATTTTACAAAAGCCTGGGCGATTTACACCAGAAGAAAGAGAAGAGATGAACAAGCATTCGTTGTATAGCGCAAAAATGTTGCGAGAAGAATTCCAATTTGATGAGGAGATATGTCACATGGTAGAATGTCACCATGAACGCTATGATGGAAGTGGTTATCCTTATGGATTAAAAGGCGAAGAGATACCTATAGAGGCACGCATCATAGCAATCGTAGATACTTTTGATGCCATTACAACTAAGAGACCTTATCAGCCGGCTAGAACCATAGAAGAAGCCATAGAAGAGATGAATCGCTTTGCCCATGAATTTGATCCAGAGTTTTTTGAGATTTTTAAAAAGCTAGTGAGATCGGGGCACATTCATCCAGATAAGTTACCTCTCGATTGCAGATAAGAAAAAAATAATTTTTTTAGTATAAAAGGTGATTTCCTGCACATACTAACTTTGTAAAACCAATAAAGAATGTAGGAGGGAATTTACGATGAATAATTGTAGTCACCAAATCGTTCTAGACCATCAGGCAGGAGATACAGAAGCAGATAATTCTGCTGGGGAAGATCCACCAGAAAGTTAAGGATTATGAGTAGGACTACACAAAGTCAGCCGTATTCATGATCGTCGTTGGTTTTATCACTTATAAAAGCCTACTTAAAACTATACTTGTTATAGTTTTAAGCGGGCTTTTTCCTTTTTCTTTATTTTTTGTTTAAAATACGCTGGCAAGTCTATGCTATAATTAAAGAAAAGATACAAAAGAAACGAGGTGCCTTATGGATTTATTTGATTATATAAGTGAAAAGAAAAAAGATAGTGACTCACCTTTAGCATCCCGTATGCGACCAAGAAAAATAGAAGAAATCGTAGGACAAGAACATATATTGGGCAAAGATAAATTACTTTACCGTGCCATTGTAGCGGACAAGCTTCAGTCCATTATTTTTTATGGACCACCAGGGACAGGAAAGACAACGATTGCTAAAGTTATTGCAGGAACGACGAAGGCTAAGTTTACTACACTTAATGCTACTACCAGTGGTAAAGCGGATATTACAGCGGCAGTCAAAGAAGCCAAAGACCATATGGCACTTACAGGTAATAAAACTATTATTTTTGTCGACGAGATTCATCGTTTTAACAAGGCCCAACAAGATGCGCTCTTACCTTATACAGAAGATGGCACACTGATTCTCATTGGTGCCACTACGGAAAATCCATACTTTGAGGTGAACCGTGCGCTCCTTTCACGCTCGCTTATTTTTGAACTCGTACCGTTAGGTGAAGAAGCGATTAAGACCATCATCAAAGTAGCAGTAGAAAATACAGAACGCGGTCTTGGTGCGTACGAGGCGACCATTACAGAAGAAGCCATAGATTTCATCGCAAGACAATGTGGTGGCGATGCAAGGAGTGCGCTGAATGCGGTGGAACTAGGCGTTATGA
Organism: Cellulosilyticaceae bacterium; assembly: GCA_051650305.1. Classification (GTDB taxonomy): domain Bacteria; phylum Bacillota; class Clostridia; order Lachnospirales; family Cellulosilyticaceae; genus JBOFDK01. The sequence goes on along the minus strand of JBOFIT010000052.1, from coordinate 4,564 downwards.
CCACACCTAGAAGTGAAGATGGGAAGATTAATCTGACACCTGATGTATTGGAAGAATGCATCCAAAAGCGTATGCTGAACTACGATAAAAAAGGAGACAACCATTATGATGTTATCTCCGCTTTTATAAAAAGTATGAGAGGGAGTGACCCAGATGCGGTGCTTCATTATCTTGCACGTATGATAGCAGCTGGGGAGGACCCAAAATTCATCGCAAGGCGTATTACTATTTGTGCCAGTGAAGATGTGGGCAATGCAGACCCACAAGCACTCGTGGTAGCGAATAATGCTATGATGGCAGTAGAACGCATTGGTATGCCAGAAGGTCGTATCATTCTTGCTCAGGCAGCTACCTATGTAGCCTGTGCGCCAAAAAGCAATGCAGCTTACTTAGGCATTGATGCAGCACTTAGAGATGTGAAAAATCGTGATATCGGAGTGGTCCCACTACATTTGCGTGATGCACATTACAGTGGCGCAAAAGAATTAGGAAGAGGTGTAGAGTACCTCTACCCACACAACTATACACACCATTATGTAGAACAACAGTATTTACCGACAGCCTTAGAAGGTGTCAGGTACTATGAAATGACTGATGAAGGTCACGAAGCATTAATGAAGAAACATCTGAATATCCTCTCTGGTGAGTGACCTAAATAAGAACAGGAAGGTGAGGTAGAAAATACCTAGTACGCCTACTGCAATGATCGTAGAAACTGTAAGGGAGAACATCTGCATCAGGTAATGTGTATGAAGATATTTCATAAAGAGACAGCCAACGATAGCGGCAAGGGTAGGTTTAAGCATCCAACCGACCACGTCTACACGAAGAGAAATATGCTTGAGTACATGAAGTAGATGATAAATAGTCACAAAGCCGGATTGAATAAGTAGAGCAAGTATAAAGCCCATAATCCCTTGGCGAGGTACGAGAATAAGGATGGCACCAATACAAAGAATAGAAGCCATGATATTTCCTTTGAAAGTAAGCTTTTGGAGGCCTAGGCCGTTAAGCATTCCTGTCAAAATACCTTGTAAATAGAAGAATGGACAAATAATCGCTAAGACTTTTAGCATTTGGCCAACGAGGGCGTCGTCAGCACCGTAGCATACAAGTGCAATCTCTTGTCCAAGGGTCAAGAAGAGTCCACAAGCACCAATACCGATAAGGGATGCGTATTGAATGGATTTGCTGACAGTTTTATGAAGTTGATAAGTGTTTTTCTTGGTAGAAGCTTCGGAAAGTGCAGGGACAAGTACTGTAGAAATCGAAGTAGTGACCATAGATGGGAAGAATAAAAGTGGCAAAGCCATACCGCTAAACATACCATACATAGCGAGGGATTCGCTAGAAGATAAACCGTATTTTTGAAGTTGAATTGGAATCAAGATGTTTTCGATAGAAGATAAGCCAGAGGTTAAGAAACGATTTGCTGTAATAGGAATCGAAATGGCAATCAGTGTGCTCATGAGCGTTCCATAAGAAAGTGTAGGCATAGTAGGTTTGAGTTTACGTTGTTTGATTTTGAACATAATAAAGGTAAAGATGCAAGACATTAGTTCACCAGCGCAAAGCCCTAAGGTTCCAAGTGCACAGGCATAAGCTAGACCACGAGGAATATAGAAACCAGCGAAGAGGTAGATGACGACCATACGAGCAATCTGCTCCACAACTTGAGCGATGCCAGAGATGGACATTTCTTGGCGGCCTTGGAAGTAACCGCGGATACAGCAAGCAGTGGCCATAAAAGGCACACAAATACAGAGATACTTAAGACCTAGGGCAGTATTCGGTTCATGGACATAATACTCAGCGACCCAAGGCGCGAATACAAAGATAAGACCCGATAAGACAAAACTAATGGACACAGCAAGTACGATGGCAGACTTTAAGGTGCGTACAGCATCGGCATGCTTGCCACGGGCGGTGAATTCTGCTACTTTACGAGAGACAGCTAGAGAGATACCCGCTGAAGAAGCTGCCCATATAAGCATATAAATGGGGAAGACTAATTGATAAAGTCCTAGACCCTCTGCCCCCATAATATTTGACATGTAAATACGAAACAAAAATCCAAGAATACGTGTGATAAAGCCTGTAATGGTTAATGCAATGGTTCCGGTGATAAGTGCTTTTTTTCCCATAATGTCCCCTTCCTCAAAAAAAATAGATAACTAGTACAATTTATGAGACAAGTTATAAAAATATGAAACATTGCGATTTAAGTTGAGGATACATATGGAATTAGGTATAATATAAGTAGACTAGTAAAAGTATAAAGGATGGTGACAAGGGTGGAAATAAACAACTGGAAGATGATGTTAAGTCCCTATACACAAGCTGTTGAAGAACTCAAAATTAAATTCAAAGGCATTCGTAATGAATGTGTCAATATAGAGGAATATTCCCCAATAGAATTTGTTACAGGGCGTGTAAAGAAGATATCGAGCATCCTCGAGAAAGCAAAAAAGAAAAATATACCGTTAGATCAGATAGAAGAAAAAATGGAAGATATCGCAGGGATTCGCATTATGTGCCAATTCGTAGAAGATATCTATAAAGTAAGAGAGATTATCCGTAACCGTCATGGTAAGGATATGTATGTGGTAGAAGAACGTGATTACATCGGCAATACAAAGCCAAGTGGCTATAGAAGTTATCACGTCATTATAAAATATCCGGTGCAAACCACACAAGGCGAGAAGCTTATCTTTGCAGAGATTCAGATTCGTACGCTAGCGATGAACTTCTGGGCAACCATTGAGCACTCCCTTCGCTATAAATATCAGCAAAATATGCCAGAGCATCTCCAAGAGAGACTAAGTAAGGCTGCAGAAGCTGCTTATAGATTAGACCAAGAAATGGCAGAGATACGAGAAGAAGTACTCAAGTCTCAAGAAGGTTTCCAGGTAGAATCTAATGTCGTTGCAGACATCTTTGGAAATGTACAAGCATTGGCCAAGACAAAAGACCAAGAAGATATGACACACATTTATGAAATGTTTTGGGAACTATGGGAAGAAAGCAATGTAGATAAACTACGTGCCTTCAATAAAGAACTAGAAGAAAGCATTAAACAATCATATCAAATTTAGGGGGGCGACAACGTGCCAATACGCGTGCCAAATCAATTGCCAGCAGGGGAAATCCTACAAAAAGAAAATATCTTTATTATGGATGAGGCAAGAGCAATGACACAGGACATAAGAGAATTAAAGATAGTCATCTTAAATCTTATGCCGATCAAGCAAGAGACAGAGGTGCAGTTACTAAGACTACTTGGGAATACACCGTTGCAAATTGATATCACACTTCTAAGACCTATCTCTCATGAAAGTAAGAATACATCTACAGAGTACTTAGAAACTTTCTATAAAACCTTTGAAGAAGTCAAAGAAGAGACTTTTGATGGGATGATCATTACTGGGGCACCCGTGGAGCAGATGGCATTTGAAGAAGTAAACTACTGGGATGAGATGGTAACGATTATGGAGTGGTCTAAAAAGCATGTGACATCCACTTTCCATATATGCTGGGGTGCACAGGCAGGACTGTACTACCACTATGGTATACAGAAGCATAGCTTAGACAAAAAGAAGTTTGGTGTATTTGCACACCAAATAGTAGGAAGAGAAAGTATGGTGCAAGGATTAGATGATGAGGTATATATTCCACACTCTAGACACACAAGTATCTTTAAAGAAGATGTGCTCGCCCATAAAGAACTGAATCTACTCCTTTACTCAGAAGAAGCAGGGGTAGCACTTGTAGCATCAAAAGATGGCAAGCAAATCTTCGCTACAGGTCATGCAGAGTATGACCCATGCACATTAGGTAATGAGTATAAAAGGGATTTGGAAAAGCAGTTACCGATAGAGATGCCACACAACTACTATATAGATGATGAAATGGAAAAGGGAACACGCGTAAGCTGGAGGTCACATGCCTACATCATGTTCTCCAACTGGCTGAATTACTACGTATATCAAAAGACGCCGTTTGATTTGAGAGAGATAAAATAGACAGATGAATAGAACACAAGATGGAGCCTCTAGAATGAAAATATTAGAGGCTCCATCTTGCTCTTAATAGAAAAGCTAAATACAAAGAGTGAATTAGTTAAAATACTACATGAAAAAGTAGAAATGATTAAAACAGACGTTAGAATGGAGGTTGAGTATATGACTTTGTTGGAACGTGATAGAGTGAAATATGAAGAAGGCAAAGCAGAGGGTAAAGCAGTCGGTGAAGCAGAGGGGCAGGCGGCTATTATTCAAATGGCGTTGGCGAATGGGTCTACGAAGGAGCAAATTGCACAACTAATAGGACTTACGGTTGAAGAAGTAGAAAATATATTATCGATTCATAAAAATTAAATGTCAAAAACCTAGGACAAAAGTGTTCTAGGTTTTTTTAGGTCTATAGGTAGAGGGGAGATAAAATAAATAATCTACCGTCCACTAAGTTAATGTGGTGCGCGTAACACTGACCATGAAGCTACAAAAGCCACCACTAAGATCAGTGCAACAACCACAAATAGTATCCGTACAAACCGTTTTGTACG
>JBOFIT010000051.1:0-12399 GCA_051650305.1 Cellulosilyticaceae bacterium | reverse complement strand
CGAAGTTGTAAAAGGGTAATCCCCCCTTCGCAGGCTTCTCTTACTTTATGTAGAAAATCCTTTTCTTCTAATCCTGTACTATCTGTTACTAAATATAAACTACAATCACATGTCATCTTCATCTACCACCTTTACTTTTGCTTTTTGTAAAAGCGTCTCCCCATCTAAAGTAGATAAGTAATCAAACACTGCTACTTTAAAAGAGCCTACGCCTTTTATATCTTGTGCTAATTCACCGCTTAGGCCCATCATCAACGTTCCAAGCAAGGCGCCTTCTACAACGGCCTTCTGACTGATAAAGGTCCCTATAAGCATCCCTACCATACAGCCAGTTCCTGTGATTTTAGTCAATGCCTCACATCCATTTTCGATGATGTAAGTCCTTTCCCCATCACTTATGATGTCTAGCTTGCCTGTGGCCACAACTACTGTGCCATACGCTTTAGCTAGGGACCTTACAATTCTTAGATGCTCTCCTATCGTTTCTTTCGTTCCTCTGTCTTCTTTAGCTACGTCTATTCCCTGTGTGTTTGTCGCCACACCTGCCATAGCCTTTATCTCACTCATATTGCCTTTAATAACCTGTGGCTGACATACTTCCACAAATTGTTTAGCAAATGTGAGTCTCAAGTCACTGCATGCTACACCCACACAATCTATAATACAAGGTATGTCCGCTTCTTTAGTTACGTTACCCGAAAGCATCATGGACGTCATACGGCTCTCGCTGATATTCCCTAAGTTAACGACTAATGCTTTTGCTGACTGAGTAATCTCTCTCACCTCTTTTGGATGCTCTGCCATAATAGGTCTGCCACCTACTGCTAGTATGACATTGGCACAGTCATTCATCGTGATAGGATGAGTCAACCCATGAATAAGCGGCTCCTCCCTCATCACCTTCTCTTTGATATGTATAAGTTTTTCTATGTCATATTTACTTGTTGTCATCTAGTCTACATCCTAATCCTTCTTGAATTTTCACAAGCATCCCTGTACGCTTCAATGCGCCTAGCACAAGATATGCTGCACCGCCACCCATAAGTGTGGCACCTATAAACATTGGTACATAGAAAAAGGCTGTAAGTCCTTCTCTTCCCATCAAAAATGCCATGACTGGATAAGATACGAGTGCCCCTATAATCCCTGTACCTATCACTTCACCTATAACGGCTGCGATAATTTTACCTCCTGATGCACGATAGAGTACTCCTGATAGAAAAGCACCAAATACAGCACCCGTTAGTGCAAGTGGGGGGATACCCATCATGACCATACGAATAATCCCTATCAGTGTGGCACAAAGTAGCGAATACCAAGGCCCCATAAATACTGCACATACCACATTGATTAAGTGTGCAGTAGGACACATCCCTTCGATGCGTAGGAGTGGTGAGATAACGACTCCTATGGCTACCATAATGCCTAAAAATACCATTCTTACAACTTTAAAATCTTTTTTCATACCTTATCTTCCTTTCTCATACGGTCGTAGCTTGGCACTACCTCTCACCCAGGCATTACTGGTTCCCTCGCTATTAGGATGTTCTTATCCATCACTCAGGGCGCTCCCCCTCAGTAACTTTATAGTGGATAAATTTAAATACAAAAAAAGCTCTCCCTGTATCCATACAAAGAAAGCTTACTATCGCTTATACCAGTAAATAAGTTTATCTATCCACTAGTCCCTATAGTTTATGTAGCTTCCCTTCGTAAGAATTACCTTCATCAGGTTCTTAGAGTCTTCGAGTACTGGCTCTCATCTCAGCTGCCCATTCGCAGCTCCCCTAGCTATATTGTATAATTTATCGATATGGTAACATCAATTTCGACAATTGTCAATTTTAAAAATCAAAAAGGCTATCCTATTGGATAACCTCTTTTACTCATTTTGTATTCTTAATCAACTTTGCTTAAATCCGAATCCTTCATAAAGAACTGCGTTACTAAGAATCCACCTATATAAGAGATAAGAATCCCTATTAAGAAATTAAGCATTGACTCTGGTTGCATAAGTGGTACAGCTACGATACCTGATGGACCCCATGCTGTAGACATAACGTTTGTCATCATCACATACGCGCCACCAAATCCTGCTCCGATACCTGCTGTGATAAATGGTTTACCAAGTGGTAATGTGACACCGTAGATAAGTGGTTCACCAATACCTAAAATACCTGCTGGAAGTGCACCTGCAATAATTTGTTGAAGGCCACCTTTTCCAAGACGTTTTGCTTTGATATAGATTGCAATAGCTGCACCTACTTGTCCAGCTCCAGCCATCGCAAGTACTGGGAATAATGATACGCCGCCCATTTGCTCAAGCTGTATTGCATAGATTGGGATAAGACCATGATGTAAGCCTAAAAGTACCATTGGTAAGAATAACGCTGCCAGAATAAATCCTGAAAGAATACTTATTACTGGGTTTGTAGAGTTCACAAGTGTATTAAGCCCTGCTACTAATACATCTGATAAAATCCCTGATGCTGGCATAATAGCAAATACAAAGATAATTGTCGTTACAAGTAATGTGACAATCGGTGTTACAATTAAATCAAGTACATCTGGTACATGTTTTCTTACTGCTTTTTCAACTTTTGCAAGGATGAATACACCGATAATCACACCGATAATACCGCCCTTACCATTTCTTAAAATAGAGTTAAGAGGAGATGCTTCGTCGAATAAACCAAATAGCTTTGAAAGTTCATCAATCCCTGGCATAATACTCATGGCACCAAGCATACCACCAAGTGCTGGTGTTGCACCAAATTGTTTTGCTGCATTGATACCTGTGAAGATTGCAAAGTAACTTAAGAAGCCACCACCAATTAATGTAAAGAGTAGACGAATCGTCTCCCACATTGTATTCACATCTAAAGTACCTGCGGTCTGTAAGTTAGCAATAAGCCCTGCAAAACCATTTAAGATACCTGCTGCCATAATAGCTGGTAGTAATGGAATAAAGATTTCACCAATTACTTTTAAAGAATCTTTAAACTTGCTTTTCTTTTGGTTGCCCTTTAAAGAAGCTTTATTACTTTCCCAGTCGCCTACTGTTTGCTCTTTAGTAGCTGTCTGTGTAGTGCCTGATTGTTTCATTTCTTCTTTTAATAAGTCTGCAAGTTTTTTCGCTTTACCTGGCCCTACTATAACTTGTTTAGAAGTACCTTCTTCTACGTAACCTAGTACTCCTGTTACTTTTTTAAGTGCTTCTACATTTACTTTGGAAGCATCTTTTACTTCTAAACGAAGTCTTGTCATACAGTTTTCTACTGTTGCAATATTTGATTTCCCACCAAGTTGTTCTACTATTCTAGCTAATATTTCATTATTACTCATAGTATCTACCCCTTCTCATTCATTGAAATTTTATCGTGTGATTGTTGCTCTGATATGTCCATTCGCTTGTGCTAACTTCTCTCGAGCATCTTCTTTTGTAGTACCCAGTAAAATCATTGTAATAGCAAGCTTAACACTGCCTTCTGCTTGTTCTAAGTGAGCCTGTGCTACTTCTCTTTCACATCCTGTTGCTTCCATGACGATATTTTGTGCTCTTACTCTTAATTTTTCATTTGTTTGTTGCACATCTACCATCAGGTTTTTGTATACTTTTCCTACACGGATCATAGATACTGTCGATAGCATGTTAACCACTAATTTTTGTGATGTTCCTGACTTAAGTCTTGTAGAACCTGTAAGTACTTCTGGTCCAGGTACAACTTCTATAGCTACTTGTGCCGCTTTCCCTACCCCAGAATTTTTGTTACATGCTACTGCAACTGTACTTGCGCCTACTTCTGTGGCATAGTTAAGTCCTGCAATAACATAAGGTGTGCGTCCACTTGCTGCAATACCTACTACAACATCTTTATCTGTAAGATTGATTGCTTTTAAGTCTGCTACACCAAGCTCTTCACTATCTTCTGCACCTTCTACCGCTTTGATAAAGGCTTTCTCACCACCTGCAATAAGACCAACTACTTGCTCTGGCTTTGTCCCAAATGTTGGTGGGCACTCTACTGCATCAAGTAAACCGATACGACCACTTGTACCTGCTCCTGTATAGATAAGTCTTCCACCTTTTTCAAAAGCCGCTACAATAAGTTCAATTGCTTTTTCAATATGAGGTAACTCGTTAGCTACAGCTTTTGGCACCCCTTGGTCTTCCTCATTCATAACTTTTAATATATCTTGTGTGCTCATGGCATCTAATTCTAATGTTTTTGGATTTCTTGTCTCTGTCACCATAGATTTAAGTTCTATCATTTCGTGTTCTCCTGTTCTATGTGGTTGATAAGCCTATTGTAGACCACCCGGAATATTATTTCAACAAAATAACCCTATCTTGAAACAAAGTTTCAAGATAGGGCACAAACATAAGTTATACGTATTGTTTTATGAAATTTATATATACATCTTTGATTTTGCGATACGTTTTTATGCACTTTTCAGCTATTTATTTTTCACAAAACATATTTTATAGCCATTTGGCACAAAATCAACTAATTCCATATACGCCTCACCTATGGTCCCTATCACGTTTACGCGTGAGTCCATAGGTAGTGCTTCTTTTAAGAGTTGTATCTCTCCAGAGTATCTCCCATAGCGTTCATTATCACAGGTAATCACACCTCTTTTTCTCTCTTTGCACTGGTAAGGTATGATTTTCTCACCTGGTGTGGCAAATTCTCTTGATTCCTGAAGTCTAAGGAGTCTATCTGGTGAATCCACTCGGATTGTATAAGTCTGATTGTACAAATACTCGTAAGGTGGTTCGAAGCAGACTGGTATACTTATCACTTTTTCTTTTTCATACTTACGTATCAAATCAGCATCTTCTTGTCTCACCCCTAAGTCTCCTAATATCACACCGTCTAAGTCATCTCTTTGTATGAGTTCCATAAAATTCACATAGGCATTTTTCATACGCTGATGCTCAAGCGTTGGTAGTCCTGCATACACAGGTCCTCTACTTTTTTCCATGCATGGTATAAATGCCATCACACCAACACCTTTTGCCCTAAGTTCTTGATTCATCACACCAAACTGGCGTTCTGATAAGCCTGTGTACTCCCTCGGGTAGAAATTATGAATAGCTACTATTTGCTTTGCCTGTACTTTTATCTTTTCTGCATCTTCACCGGCTACTGTGGATGCATTGAATGCAAGGGGATACTTTTTGCCAGCTTCAATGATTTCATCCACCTCAAAACCGTAGTCAATACGAAGCATAGACAGCTCTAGTTTCTCTGCGAGTTCTACAATACTATGACACCCAAATTGAGTAAGTGTACGCTTTGAAATATCTCCTACAATTTTAAATCCATAAGTTTTAAGCCACCCGATCATCTCTTGTGCTTTTGCTGCAAAAGTTTCACCTATTTCTTCTGGTATATGCAGGGATATAAAAACAAGACGCCCCTCATGGGCAAATTGCATAAGAAATGGTTTTTGTTCTTCAAAATGGGATAGATAGGCCGAGAAGCCTAATGTGCTTTGTTTCATTGTGTCTTCTCCTTTTCAAGTTTTGTGAGTTGTGTACGCTGAATATTTTTAAAAGCTTTCTCGGAGTAGCGATGAACATATGCAATATAAAGCATATCAATGACACATAGCTGTGCGATTCTTGAAGTCATGGCCCCACTTCTTTCTAGTGGTTCATTCGCTGTGACATAAAGGTTATATTCACACATACCTTCTAATGTAGAGCCTCCAAACCTCGATATAGAAATAGTCGTTGCACCACTTTGCTGAAGTCTTTCTGCACAGTGAATAATTTCTTTTGTCTCTCCTGAATAGGAGATAAAGATTGCCAAATCTTCTGCTGCCATATTACGCGCTTGTAGATACTGCATATGCAAATCTTCAAAGCATACACAAGGCTTATTAATACGCATAAGCTTTTGTTGTAAATCCTTTGCGACTAAAAATGAAGACCCTATGGCAAAGAGATAAATAGTTCTGGCTTCTTCCATAAGGCTTATGCACTGGTCAAAAACCATAGGTTCCATCAGTGTTTTTGTTTCCTCAATACTCATCATATGTTTATAGATAATTTTATCAATAAGCTCTTCAATACCATCTTCAGAGGTAATCTCTTGCTCTGCCACTTTACCTACTTTATTTTGCATGGTGAGCTCTATCATCAAACTTTTTTTAAATTCTTTAAAGCCTTCAAAATCAAGTTTTCTACAAAATCTTACGATGGTAGCTGCCGACGTATAGGTTTCTTTTGCTAAGTCATGGATACTCATTTTTACTACTTCTTCAGCATTCTTAAGGATATAATTAATAAGATTTTGCTCCACATCATTGGTCATTTTATAGTATGCTTTCAGTCGTACATGAACTGGTTTCATCTGTTCCCTCCTTCTATACCTTTTTCCAGGTCCTTCTTCCAGCTATTTTATCTTTTTATACTTCCTATGTCTATCTTTTTATATGCACACAAAAAAAAGAACTACCCCTCTACTACTATTGGGATAGCTCTTCACTTGTCTTCTGATTCTTTATCTTAAACTGTAAACATAGCATTGCCATAAGGGTTACCAGTAGATAACTTATACCAAATATACTGGTGCCTACCGTTGGCATTAACGCACCTATGACCAAATTAATGATGCCAGGTATCACAGACATTTGAATGACTACTGATAATAAATAAGCTGTAGACCTTTGTCTTTCCGGCACCACCTGTGCAATCAGATAATTTTGAGCAGGTAACGTAATCCCTACAATAACACCATTTAAAAGGGTACTAAAAATAACCCATATATAGTTGCTTGATAAAGCTAAGATAATCCACCTTATACACATAATCACCATACCTATAAACATGGCCCGATAAGGCAATTCTTCTACTTTTATTTTATGAGAAATACCAAGCACACCAATCTCTATGATCATCAGCAAGACTGGCAATGATACGATAATCATCTCTGGACATGCCATCTTTAAGAGAATCATCTGGTTGCCGTAGATAGCTGCTGAATTAAGAGCTCCGTATGACAAGGTAACGATTGCTAATACTTTGAGAAATTCCTTATTCTTTAGTAGCTCCATCGTAGAGCCTGTTTTTGCATCTTCTTTAGCTTCTTCTTTATCCTCCACATTTACTTCTGGCTGTGTCTTGAATAAGAACGCACTAAGAAAAACGATAATCCCTCCTATAAGGATCATCCCTCCTATACCTAAAAAGCCGATAATAACAGGTGCTACAAGTCCCGCTATTCCTACCCCCAATGTGCCAAAGCGTCTTACTTTCCCATAAGGTATACGCGCTTTTTGCGTCGTTGTAATCATGTATTCTTCACAAATACTCCCCATCGGTTGTAAAACAAAAGTTCGTATAAGTGCTATGGCAAAAAACAAATAATACTGCTTGGTCCAGTAGAGTAGTGCAATGGCTGCACCATTAAACAGTGTAATGACCCAAGCTGAACCCATGAGCTTTTTATTTTTATCTAAAAATTTTCCCCACCAAAACATGGCTGGAAAGGTGATAATCGGAATAATCCCCATGATCCAACTGATTTGTTGATCTGAAAACCCTTTGGTCGTACTCATAAACAAAATATAGACATTGTTAAAGAAAGCACTCCCTATAACATTAATAATATACAACATCGAAAATCTTTTTACGATTTGTTGTGGCTGCATGCTACTCCCCCCTCCCCATAATTATATCACACTAATCAGATAAATCCACCAACCCTGTATGTTTCTTCTGAGTTGATGGATTTCTTTTAAGTTACTTTTGATTTATTGATAATGATAAACCTTTTTGTATTTATAGATGAGATAAATACTTACCATACAAGTTAATAATTCTGCCACTGGAATCGCTAGCCATACCCCAGCAACGCCCATCACTCTTGGTAGAATACATAATGCACCTATGACCAATACAAAAGTTCTTAGCATCGAGATAAAGGCAGATAGCTTCCCATTAGAAAACGCCGTAAACATACCTGATGCTAACGTATTGATTCCTGTAAATAAGAAGCCAATGGCAAAAATACTAAAGCCTTCTACTGCTATATCATAAACAGCCGTTCCCTTATCCACAAAAGCACTCACAATCTGTGGTGCAATCATATAACTCACCACCAATGTCATGATTGATGCACCCAATACGAATTGATAGCAATAACGAATAATCTTTCGTAGCTGCGTTTGATCGTTATTGCCATACTTAAAGCTAATAACAGGTGCTACACCTGAGGTAAAGCCTAAGTAGCCTGCTGTCAGTAAGAAGTGGGCATAAAGTACCACTGTTACCGCTGCTACACCATCTTCTCCGAGAAGTTTCATCATCGTGATATTAAAGAAAAAGGTGATGACACCACTGGCTAGATTCGTAATCATCTCTGATGAACCATTGGCCATAGCATCTCTTAGTACTTTCAGATCTTTATCCGGCTTTGTAAGGTAGAGATTATTCTTCTTTCTCATAAAGAAAAAACCTGCAATAATGAGTGGTACTAGCTGTCCAATAACCGTTCCCCATGCAGCACCTGCAATGCCCATACCAAGTGGGCCTATCAATATATAATCAAACACCATATTAATCATTCCACCTACTAGACTTAGCCAAAATCCTAGCATTGGTTTACCTTCTGCTACGACAAAATACTCAAATAAAACTTTCACCATTGTAATAGGCGTAAAGAGAAGGATAATGCGGAGATAATCATTGGCATACCCCATGATTGCATCTGATGCCCCAAGTATTGTATTGATAGGCTCTACAAAGAATAGTCCGACCCCACCAATTGCACATCCTACACCAGCTACCACGTATACAATAAACGAGAATCTCCCCCTTGCTTTTTCCTTCTCACCTTCACCTAAGTGGGTCGCTACAATGGCACAACCTCCTGTGGCAAACATAATGGCCACACCATAAACAACACTTGTCACTGGCAATGTGATATTAATGGCTGACAGGGCATTTGAACCCACCAAACGTGAGACAAAGATACCATCCACCACTGTATAAAGAGACATAAACATCATCATCAATACTGTCGGTAATACAAACTTTCCTAATTCCCACCTACTAAATTGTTTCTCTAGTCCTTGTTCCATTCGCTTTCTCCTTGCTTTTTTCTATCTTTTTTACTATGATAACTATAAAGTATCCCGTAACTGGATAGTCAAGAGGAGATTCATTATGCCAACACCTACAACACCCCTTTTAAAAACCAATGAATTTGCAAAGCTTTTTGATATACACAAGAAGACGCTTTTTTATTATGATGAGATTGATCTCTTCAAACCTTACTATGTTGATACCAACGGTTACCGCTACTATTCGTATCATCAGTACGACACCTTCAGTATCATTTCTATCCTCAAAGAGATAGGGATGCCCCTTAAAGAAATTAAAGTTTTTATTAATGAGCGAAATCCTAATCTTTTAGTGGATCGCTTAATGATAGAAAAACAAAAACTTAAAACCCATATAAAAAAGCTCCAGCATATGGAGCAACTATTAGAGACCGTCACCACCACAACTGAAGCTGCCTTATCTTTAGATCCTTCTACTATTACCCTTGTTGAGTCACCTGAAGAGTACCTCACCCTTAGTTCGCCTATTACGGCCTATGATGATCACTCTTTCTTTCAGGTAGTTGCTGATCACTTTAAGTATTGCATCCAGCATCACATTGAAGATGGCCATCCCGTAGGGGCTATCGTCTCCAAAGAACATCTAAAGGAGAAGAAGTTCACATCCCTTAATTATCTTTTCACAAAGACAAACACCTACCACGATACGCCTTTTGCTTTTGTGAAACCAAGTGGCTACTATGTGGTAGGCTATAATCAAGGTAACTATGACACAAGTCCTAATGCATATGAACGCCTCCTTCACTTTATCGCCGAGCATCACCTGACAATCTGCGGGGCTAGCTATGAGGAGACGTTACTTGACCATCTAAGCTCACCGAATCCTGAAAATTATCTGACACGCATCGCCATCCAAGTGGCTGCACCTACCGCCTCTTTGTGTTAGCTGTCCCCACGTAAAAAAGCTCCTTTATTTCAGAAAAGGTCACATACGTTCCAACATTTCTTCCATAAAGGACTTTTTTACGCTACCTCAAGTCAACTCTAGCCTCTTTGGGCTATCCTTTTTGTTTTGCCTTGACTCTTAGTTGGCAGACACCTTGTGCCATAGTTCCCATCGGACAGTACTCTCAGATTTTGTTGTACTTGAGACTTTTGAATTATTTTAATATACTCTGAAATTCTTCCATCATCTTGACTTTGACAAAAGACTTATAATTACTTTCATAAATCCGATTAAGCTCTACACCCTCTATAGGTTCGTATATAAAGTCGAGTTCCTCTGCCCACTCCTTATCCATAATCATCCATAACTCGCCTTCTTCATTTACAAACATCAGGAAGTCCTGTGTCAAAAATATCTTTTCACCTACATTATCTAGTGCTAACCATTCTCTCCCCTTCATCCAATACCAATTCTCATAATACTCTCTCCAGTTAGTCATCTCTCTATATCCATTTTGCCATACCAAAAAGTAAAATGTGCCATCTTTAGTTTTAACTACTGGCATATGCCCATACATATCAAGCGTCTCTATATTCTCTAATAAAGGTTTACTGGTGTCTTTTCCTACCTGATCTATCTCCCATACCGTACCATCTTCCTTTAAGATTAACTTTCTATTCATCACTTTTACTTCATCCATTACTTTTGTTGTCTCTTCTTTTTCAAGCATTTCGATATACTGCTGTAAGGAATACTCTTTTCCTTCTAAATCTACAACGCCATCTTTTCCTTTTCTTTCCTCAATATAACTACTGTGATCACTGTAAAACCATCCTTCATTTTTCGTATTAATAAAGATAATCATATTGCCATCGGTATCAAAAGACTTAACCCTCTCCCCTATTTGCTTCGTTGTAAGGGCACCTTTTTCTTTTCCTATTTTTCTAAGTTTCCCTAATCCTGTTGTCAACCACAAGCTACCATCTGCTTTAAGGTAAGCATATCCATTGTCACTTATCCTCACATCCACTACGCCCTCTTCTAGCTTATACGGCCTTCCATCCATCAACTTTTCTCCCCATCCCCATAAAGAGCCATCTTTTCGTATAGCAAGACCAATATCTGCTGCTTTTTCTATAGCAACCACTTCATCCAGTAGTTTACGTGGTGATAAGTATGTATCTACCTGATATTGCACTGTTAAAGGCTCACTTTCTGTTCCCATAGCCCACAAAGTACCATCCTTTTTAAGCACATAAGAGCAAAAAGCATCTGCTTCTATGGCTTGTACATTCTCCATCAGCAGTGTCAATTGCTGTACCCACTCATCTTCTACCCCCAGCTGCTTATCTTCATTGCTTCCTATACCCCACAATGAGCCATCGTCTTTTAATACCAGTAAATGAGATACCCCTTCTTTTAAATCTGGTACTGTCTTAAAGGTCTCTCCTTGTGTTGTATCCCCTAGCAAGAAACAGCTTATAATAAGCACTAGATATACCCCTATTTTCCTCACTTCAACTCCCCCTTGTAAATTTATATTTTATTAGCATGTTATCAAAATTGTTTCTCCTCTGCAAAAGGCATGCAACTGCGTTACATACCTTAGCGATTAAAATCCTGTATTTAGAAACATCTCCATCATCTTACCTGCATCTTTAGCAACTACAAATACGACGATATTACCTACTTGCTCTAATCTATAATTTTCTATGAGACTCACTTGCTCAGGTGCGTATTGTTCATACTGCTCTAATAGTACTTGTTGGCGCTTAAGCATTGCCTCCTTAATGCTATCGACATTCTCCTCTTCCCATACCGCTACTATAGCGATTTCAACACGAGGCACTTCTTCCTCAGATTGCACAATATAATAATCACTTATTACTTCTGTAGCTAAATCTAACCCATATACCGTATTCAGTTCTTCCTCCTCTAGCCGCACAAGTGTTGGCAGTTCTAAATCCAGTATAATCGTTTCATAGACCAGCTGTGTAATAGGTGTGGTGTATGGTGGAAATATCAGGCTATCATCTAGCATATGAGTGCCTAAAATTTGATTTTTAAATTTTTTCAAATCAAACAAATAGCCTTTTCGCCTCTTTTCTAGCTCTTTTATGACTGAAGCATTTTCTACCGTTTCAATGAGTTCTTCTATTTTATAGACTTTAAATCGCTCCACATTTCTTTTTTCTGCACCAACTTCTAATAACCCGATAAAAATATCTTGATAGGTAGCTGTGGAAGTTCCTACTGCTTCATTTCCTTCTACTTCATTTGCTTAGCTTTCAATTGCTTTAAGAATCTATCTTTAAGGGCGTTTTTATCTTCTAATGCCTGTATTTGCTTCTCTAAGTATGCGATATGTTCGAGGG
>JBOFIT010000050.1:0-5646 GCA_051650305.1 Cellulosilyticaceae bacterium | reverse complement strand
CCGAATACAATAGCACCATCACCATATAAAAATTGATGTGTTGGTAACCCTAGTGTTGCTAAAATAGAATTTAAAATTCCTTTATTCTCTAATAAAACCATCCATGCATACGTACGCATAAGTGAATTCATCCACATTGGTAAAATTACAAGTAATAAAACGATATACTTATTTGAGATATCTTTACTATTTAAAATCATCGCTAAAGGATATGCTAATAGCACACAAATAACGGTTGTTACAAACGCTAACTTAACTGAACGATAAAGCACTTCCACATATAATGGATCAAAGAAACGCTTATAACTTTCTATCGAAAAGCCTCCATTTGGCCCTGTTTCCTTAAAACTAAAGTACACAATAAGGAGCAAAGGAACCATTACAAAGAGCGCAATCCATATAAGATAAGGGTAGGCTAATTGCTTCTTATTCATCTCTATCTCCTTTTCATGATATGAATGTCTTCAGGTGTTAAGGTAAGACCTATACGGCTACCTGCTTCTGCCATAGCAGTTGAATGTACCACCCATGTGAATTCACCTGTATTAATGAGCATTTCATAATGTACCCCTTTAAAGGTTACATTCTCTACAATACCTTGTAGCATCCCATCCTCTGCCTTTACGATGAGTAGGTCTTCTGGACGAATGACGATATCCACAGCTACATTTTCACCGAAGCCCGCATCCACACATTCAAAAGTCTTTCCATGGAATTCTACTAAGTAGTCTTTATGCATCTTACCTTGGATGATATTGCTCTCACCGATAAAGTCTGCTACGAAAGCATTCTTTGGCTCGTTATAGATATCTACTGGTGTACCAATTTGCTGTACACGACCTTCATTCATGACTGCAATGGTATCTGACATCGTAAGGGCTTCTTCTTGATCATGTGTAACATAGATAAAAGTAATCCCTAACTGCTGTTGGATACGCTTAAGTTCCATTTGCATCCCTTTACGTAATTTTAAGTCAAGTGCGCCTAATGGTTCATCAAGTAATAATACTTCTGGTTCATTAACGACTGCACGTGCAATAGCTATACGCTGTTGCTGACCACCACTTAAAGAATCAATCGAACGATTTTGGTAACCTTTTAGATTCACAAGCTCTAGCATCTCTGCTACTTTTTGTTCGATAAGTTTTTTATCCATCTTTTTGATATTAAGTCCGAAAGCGATATTCTCGCCTACTGTCATATGTGGGAATAAGGCATACTTTTGAAATACTGTATTGATACGTCTTTTGTATGGTGGAAAATTAACAATGTTTTCTTCCTCAAACATGACTTCTCCAGTTGTTGGTACTTCAAAGCCTCCGATAATTCTAAGTAATGTCGTCTTACCACAACCACTTGGCCCTAGTAATGTCAAAAATTCGTTTTTACGAATATACATATTAATTTCTTTTAAGACTTGTGTCCCATCATCAAACGTCTTTGATATATTTTTAAGGTCGATAATATTTGGGGTTTTATTCTCGTTCATGTCATCTCATCTCCTTTAAAAACTTGGTGGGGTCGCAACCCAAAGTACTGTAGCTTTTGTCTTTCCTGCATTTTCTAAATAATGATCACCTGTAGGTCTAAAATAAAAACTATCACCTTTTTTTGCTTTAAACTTTTTGTTTCCTAGGTGGATATAGATTGTCCCAGCAAGTACATGACCGAATTCCTCACCTTCATGAGGTGCTTGTAGGATAGTCTGTCCATTTGGTTCTATATTAATAAGTATAGGCTCCATATCATTTTTTTGCGCATTAGGTATAAGCCAAGTAATCATATTGCCTAGTTCTTTGTCTTCTTTTTCAAAGACATCTTGCTTTGTAAATACAATCTTCTCTTGACTTGTTTCATTGAAAAAGTCTTTAAGATTAGTTCCTAAGCATTCAAGTATATCAATCAAAGTAGCAATCGAAGGTGATGTAAGACCTCGCTCTACCTGTGAAATAAATCCTTTTGAAAGTTCGCATCGGTCAGCCAGTTCTTCTTGTGTTAAGCCATTCTTTTTTCTTAATTGGTTAATTTTAGCTCCAATATCCATATACTGCCTCCCTGTCTGTATTTTTGAGTCGTTTTAATAAACTTTTTGTTTACACTAATTAAACTCACCTATGGAATTATACTTATTTTTTTATAGGTAGTCAATAGATTTAGTCTATTTTTATTTATTTTTATCAAACCAATAGTTTAGTATAATTGTTATTGAGTTTTCAACTTATTTAACTCTCTCTTTTATTATACTCAACACTTTCCGATATCATTCTGTTTTTTTTGTATACTGATTCTATACCTAGCTTTGAAGTATTTTGCATCTTTTTATGCACCTCTTAACTAATCATATAAATAAAATAAAAGTTTAGTTAGATACACTTATTATTTTCTGATATTTTCAACTTCTTACGTATATCCATAAAAAAACTGGAAACCTATGTTCCCAGTTTTTAAGCGTATATTTTACGGAGACGTTGTATGGCCTCTAATGTATTTTCTCTACTATTAAAAGCCGTCAACCGAAAGTATCCTTCTCCATTATTCCCAAATCCTATGCCCGGTGTCCCTACAATGCCCGCTTTATGAAGAAGCATATCAAAGTATTCCCAAGACTGCTCGTATCCTTCGCATTTGAGCCATATATAAGGTGAATGGACACCTCCTATACATGGAATCCCAAAAGATTCGAATGCTTCTCTTATAAGTCTTGCATTTTCCATATAGAGATTGATAACTTCCTTACATTGCTTCTGCCCTTCTGGTGTATAAAAAGCTGCTGCGCCCTTTTGAATGATATAAGATGTACCATTAAACTTGGTACTTTGTCTTCTAAGCCATAAGCCGTGTAAGGCTATCCCTTCTCTTTTTAATACTTTAGGAATTACTGTATACCCACAGCGTGTACCCGTAAAGCCAGCACTCTTTGAATACGAGCAAAATTCAATGGCACATTGGGTAGACCCCTCAATCTCAAAAATACTATGTGGCAATGTATCGTCTTGTATGAACGCTTCATAAGCCGCATCAAATAAAATAATTGCATCTTCCCTTATAGCATAGTCTACCCACTGTTTAAGCTGCTCTCTATTATAAACTGCCCCTGTTGGATTATTAGGTGAGCATAGATAAATAATATCAGCTTTCATCCCCTCTATTGGTAAAGGCAAAAAGTCATTTGCTTCTGTTGCATCTAAAAACGTAATGTCTCTACCATCCATGATATTAGTATCTACATAGACAGGGTATACAGGATCAGGGATAAGTACTTTATTATCCTTATGGAAGATATCCAGTATATTGCCTAAATCACTTTTTGCACCATCACTTATAAAAATTTCATCACTCTCCAGATACACTTGCCGCTTCTCATAATATGCCCCTATAGCTTCCCTCAAAAAAAGATACCCTTGCTCTGGCCCATAACCATGAAATGTTTCTTTTGCCCCCATCTCTTTTACAGCCTCTTCTAACCCCTTTATGACCACCTCACAAAGAGGTAGCGTTACATCCCCTATTCCTAGTCTAATAATACTTTGCTCTGGATGTGTCTCTTCATATGCTTTCACTTTCTTCGCGATAGTGGAAAACAAATAACTCTCTCTTAAATTCCTATAATTTTCATTAATCTTCATTTACTTCACCTCCATTTAGATACATACGCCCTATCTCATACTTCTACTACTCCTTCAAATAAAGTTTCAGCCTCCCCTGTCATATAAACCGTCTCGTCTGTATACATAATTTTTAGTGTGCCACCTTGCAGATACACTGTCACTTCTTCATTTTTTTTGCAAAAGCCATTGAGTACTGCTGCAACCACACTGGCACATGCTCCTGTACCACAGGCCAAAGTCTCCCCACTTCCACGTTCCCATACCCTCATCTTAAGTTCATTACTACTGATGACCTGTACAAACTCCGTATTTACTTGCTCAGGAAAAAGTGGATTCTTCTCAAATAAAGGGCCTATTTGTTCTAAATCCAATGTTTCTACATTCGCTTCAAAGAGTACACAGTGAGGATTCCCCATAGATACACATGTCATATGATAGCTCTTATCTTCTATCGCAACCTCTCTATCTACCACACTTTCTCCGTCTAATGCTACTGGGATATTAGATGGTTCTAAGATAGGTTTTCCCATATTCACCTGCACTTGATTTTTGTTCTCCAGTTTAGGACAAATTCTCAGTTCTTTTACCCCACTTAATGTATTGATTCTCATATAGTCTTTTTGTACTAACTTATGCTCATATAAATATTGTCCTACACATCGAATACCATTGCCGCACATCTTCGCCTCACTTCCGTCCATATTGAAAATACGCATAGTGGCATCCTCCTCTCCTGCTGGCCCAATCAGTATAATTCCATCCCCACCTACACCAAAATGCCTATCTGATAAGCGTATACTGAGCTCTTCTGGGTTTTGAATCTCTTGGTTATAGCAATTAAAATAAATATAATCATTACCACATCCTTGCATCTTAGTAAATTGTAGTTTCATACTTCTCCCCCCTCATTTAAAGCAACTAAAAAAGGCGTTCATCAAAAAGTTAAAGCACTTGGCTTCTTAACTCTTTGATGAACGCCTTTGTTCATAATTTAATTATAATTCAGTCTTTTTTATGCGTCAATATATTTTGTATAATGATTTCTAATCCTACCGTCTGTACAGGTATTGAATGCGTCATAATGCCATTAGTAATAATCGTTATATGCTGACCTACTGCTAAGTGCTCTATACCGTAAGAAGTCCTGCCCCCCTCTTCTTTAATATTTATATTCATATCAATATAAATCATTATTTGCTTTTCTTTCTCTATGGGATTGCTGACTGTAACGACTATATATTGCTCTTCTTTATTCATTTCCTTAATCACTGCATTTTCTATAATAGGCAATAACCCTGTAAGTAATCCGTCTTCTGCCACAATCTCTATGTGTGATGCTTTGTAGTTTCCTCCACTAACGCCTTTTTGTGGGATACACCACATCGATACTTTCATCCCTTCTTGTAACACATCAAAAGGAAAGACACGTTCCATAAGTGGACATGTAATACGTACATCTTTTCCCACCGATACCGCCACTGTTTGTTCTTGCTTTGCCATATGCTCCCCTATCGTCATAGCGATAAGTTTATGCTCTTGATCTACTTTTTTTATGATGGCATTTTCAAAATACAAACTATTGGTTTCGCCCTTTTGTACATCGCTTATATAAAGTTTCGAATCATTGTACTGAACATACAGTCCTAATAGCTGTGCCAATTCATCTATTGCTACATACGGCTTTCCATTGTATTCAATAAAAGGCTGGGTAGCTTCATATTTCTTATGATTAAATTCGTACTCTATGGTGTTTTTCTTCGTTACTTCTGCTAAGAGGGGTACTATACACATTAAATTTAGTAGAAGTACCGTACACCACATACAGATATATTTTTTCATAGCCACCACCTCTTTTTAGTAGCTTGTGAGATAGTGGCATTCCTTATACATCTATTTTCACATACAAAAAAACTCCTATGTTAAACATAGGAGTCATGTTGATGCCCAAGACCGGAATCGAACCGGTACGGGGGTTAGCCCGCAGGATTTTAAGTCCTGTGCGTCTGCCAGTTCCGCCACTTGGGCAAAGAGCGGGTGA
>JBOFIT010000049.1:0-2163 GCA_051650305.1 Cellulosilyticaceae bacterium | reverse complement strand
TGGATATGGATATGATTGAAGCTTTATCCATGGGATTTTTTGGGGTTAATCATGAAGCGTATAATGTGCTTTATATCGCAGATGATCTTTTCCATAGTGAGATGCAGTTTGATACAACAGAGGACATTACTTTTGGGGTGGAGCATACGTACACAAGTATTACTCAAGATAAATCGTATGGGTATCGTATTTATGTGACCCCTAATAATCCGGTGCACTTAGCCAAGATGTATAAGCAACATCAAGTACAACAAGGTAAGTTCAAGACATTAGAAGAAAAGGCAGATGAACAACCGAATATACGTAAACTTTACGGCGCATCACATATGTATCTATGGGATAAAGCAGTCGTTGCAGAAGAAAATATTAATTGGAAGGCCCTTCAGCAAGTAGACATCAAGGGGATGCTTAAACAATTAAATGATGAAAGCATCACATGGCTTACCAAGATGCTAACGACCACAGAGCAGGGAAGTACGATGCAACAAGTACTGAAGCAGATAGTGGAGCAGGATTATATTGATCATTATCAAAAAAACGTGATTTGTCTCTTCTTAAGTGAATTACTTTTACGCCCTGATTTTTATGAGCCAAGTCTTTTTATAAGACAAAATGAAAGAATGGAAGAACTTATTGAAAAAGGGGTAGAGAATCTCAGTGAAACCGAGCGCATCGAACTTAATAAGCATGCACTTCAACAAAGCCTGCCAGAAGTTTTCGCCCCTGTAAATGAATGGACTGCCAGTAGAGGCATCGATTTGTTAGAAGAAATGAAAGCAGAAGGAATGGATAAACTTTGGATAGGACTTGACCATTGGGTACAAGGGTTATCTAACCCCGCATTAGTGGATTATGCGGTAGAAGCAGGGTACCTGATAGGGCCTTATGATTCTTACCATTCCATTCATGAGCCGGGAAAAGAAGCATGGCATACAGCTACTTTTGAAGATACAAGTCTTTATGAAGAAGCAACCATTATAAATAAAGAAGGTGCACATGAAAAAGGTTTCCAAGGTGTAGGGCGTAAACTTAATCCAACGGCATCTCTTGATGCGGTAGCACAAAGGGTCAAAAACATTATGACCAATGGTGTGAAGTTTAATACCTGGTTTATCGACTGTGATGCCACAGGGGAAATCTATGATGATTATTCCTCGGATCGTATTACAACAAAAGAAGAAGATTTACAAGCGCGCCTCGAGCGTATGGCACTTGTGCGAGATCACTATGGGATGGTGATCGGCTCAGAAGGTGGCAATGATTTTGCTAGTACGACACTGGCACTTGCCCACGGGATTGAATTACCATCGTTTTCATGGATGGATGCGGATATGAAAACCAATAAAGAAAGTGAATACTACTTAGGTCGATGGTATAGCCCAAAAGGAGGCGTACCAGAGAAATTTAGTAAGCCTGTACCTGTCAAAGAAGCGTATAAGAAAATCTTCTTGGATCCTGTGTATAGTATCCCTCTCTTTAAATTAGTTTACAATGATTCTGTGATTAGTAGCTACCACTGGGATTGGTCTACTTTTAAAATTCAAGATGAAGTAGAAAACCGTATGCTTTATGAGATCTTATATAATGTGCCACCCATGTATCATCTAGATAAATGGGAATGGGACAAGTATAAAACATCGCTTATCAAGCATTCACGTTTTTATGAAGACTTTAGTGAGCAGGCAATCTTACTTCCGATGACATCTTTTGAGGTGCTAACAGAGGATCGTATGGTACAAACCACAACTTTTGGAGATACTTTACAAGTAGTGGCTAATTTTAAAGATGAACCTTATGTGTATGAAGGGGATGTCATAGAGGCACAATCAGTCCTTGTATATGATGGCAAAGAAAAACACAGCTACCAGCCTTAGTACAGAAGATTGGTGACTTGATGCTTAGATAGGAGAACGACTATGAAGATTCTTATAGCAGAAGATGAGACGGCGATGAAGAAAATTATCGCAGCATACCTCCAAAAAGAAGGTTATGAAGTAAGGCTTGCAAGTGATGGGGAAGAAGCGTTAGAGAAGCTTTATGAGGAGCACTTTGACCTAGTGATTTTAGATTGGATGATGCCTAAGATGAGTGGCATCGAAGTATGTAAGTTTATGAGAAGTAACCAGATGGATGTTAAAACGATGCTACTAACGGCTAAATCAG
>JBOFIT010000048.1:0-7247 GCA_051650305.1 Cellulosilyticaceae bacterium | reverse complement strand
AAGTATGTGATGAATTGTGCTGGTGCACTTGGAAGGTTCATTGTCTGTGGTTTACCAGCGTAGTTTTTCCATGCTTCTAAGATTTGCTCTTTTGATGGTTTGTTTTTGAATTTAACGAATACTGTCGCTAAGTGTCCATCTGTTACTGGTACACGGATACATTGTGTAGTGATGACTGGTGTTTGAGCTTTCACGATTTTGCCGTCTTCTACTGTTCCCCAGATACGTAGTGGCTCTTGCTCGCTCTTTTCTTCTTCGCCGCCGATGAATGGGATTACGTTATCGATCATTTCTGGCCAGTCTGTGAAGTTCTTGCCTGCACCTGAGATTGCTTGGTAAGTAGATGCTACCACTTCTGTTGGTTCAAACTCAAGAAGTGCTGAAAGCATTGGTACGTAGCTTTGGATAGAGCAGTTTGGTTTTACTGCGATAAAGCCTTTTGTTGTACCTAGGCGTTTTCTTTGTGCTTCGATTACTTCTAGGTGTGCATCATTGATTTCTGGTACAACCATTGGTACGTCTTCTGTCCAGCGATGTGCAGAGTTGTTTGATACTACTGGTACTTCTGCTTTTGCGTATGCTTCTTCTAACGCTTTGATTTCGTCTTTTTTCATATCTACTGCACAGAATACGAAGTCTACGTCTTTTGCTACTGCTTCTACTTCTGCTGCATCAAGTACCATGATATTTTTCACTGCTTCTGGAATAGGTTGTGCCATTTTCCATCTGTTTGCTACTGCTTCTTCGTATGTCTTGCCAGCTGAGTTTTTGCTTGCTGCAATCACTTTCACTTCAAAATATGGATGGTTGTCAAGTAACATAACAAAACGTTGACCTACCATTCCTGTACCACCAACGATTCCTACTCTTAATTTATCACTCATTGCTAAATCACCTTTCCCTCTCTAACGGTTTGTTGTTTTCCCCATTATAATAT
Organism: Cellulosilyticaceae bacterium; assembly: GCA_051650305.1. Lineage (GTDB taxonomy): Bacteria > Bacillota > Clostridia > Lachnospirales > Cellulosilyticaceae > JBOFDK01. The sequence continues at coordinate 6,310 of JBOFIT010000048.1, read as the reverse complement.
ATTTTTCCAAGGTTTGCTATAACTTTTTTGTTATTAACTGATAATTGCAATATTTTTGTGTAAGTCTTGCATAATCTTTTTTGCAAACCAAACTTCCTTGGCATAATCACCAAAAGACATTTCTTACCCTAGGTCTCTTGTAGCAATGATGTCTGCCCCTGTGTCTGCTACATTTTCGATGAGTATCGTATGCATCTTAATAGGTGCCTTCACCTTAATCTCATTAATCTCTGCCATACATGCTTCTATCTTATCTTTTGGAATGTCCTTGCTAGTCTTTACTGGTAATCGCCTATGGCTGGCACCTTCTATTTTGACAGTGGTGGTAAGCACACGGGTAGGGGCCGTCACTTCTTTCCTACCATAGACTTCACCTCTCGGACAACTGTTGCCACTTACTTTGACCTCGTCACCTAATGTCACGGTCAGCCTACAGCCTTTAGGACATACGATACATATAAGCTCTCGTGTCATTGTCCCACCTCCTTCTCACTAACCATTGGTTGAATCTCTAGGGTGATTACTGTATCAGTGGGTTGTATGTGCTGCTTTAAGATGACTACTTTCTCCATCTCTGCTGGAAGCATATGCGCTTTCTTAAAGCTAGCAAGGATGCGCTCGCCGCTTCGTACCACTAGATTCACGTCGTGATACACCGCACCTACTCTAAAGCGTACTTCTACTTGTGTGCCCATCCGTTCATAGTCTAATTGTTGTGGCACAGTATACCCAATCCCTTGACCATTCCTAAGGCTTATCACCTGTAGATTATGCTTATAGGCCTTCTGGATATACGCTGCGGCACTTTCCCCAGCCTGTGTGCTTTCTTTGGTTACGAAGTCTACTAAGTCATGGACATGAAGTGCATTGCCACAAGCGAATACACCTTCACACATAGTCTGCATATCTTCATAGACAACGGCACCTCCAGTCCGCGTATCCAGTAAAATGCCTGCGGTCTTGGTGACCTCATTCTCTGGTATAAGTCCTACTGATAAAAGAAGGGTATCGCAATCAAAGATGATTTCTGTCCCAAAAATAGGCTCACGTTTAGCATCTACTTGATTGACCACTACTTGCTCCAGTCGTTTCTTGCCTTTAATACCCGTTACTGTATGGGATAAATAAAGTGGTATGTCATAGTCTTCTAGGCATTGGACGATATTTCGGCTCAAGCCATTGGAGTAAGGCATCAGCTCTACCACCCCTAGTACCTCTGCACCTTCTAGCCGCATACGCCTCGCCATAATGAGCCCGATATCACCTGACCCTAGTATCACTACCTTTTTCCCGACCATATACCCTTCCATATTCACATAGCGTTGTGCCGTCCCTGCCGTAAAAATGCCTGAAGGCCTTGCTCCCGGTATGCCTATGGCACCGCGTGTCCGCTCACGGCATCCCATAGCTAGGATGATGGCTTTTCCCTCAAGCATCATCCATCCGTAAGTTCCATTGATGGCATACACCTGCTTCTCATCATTCATCTCTAACACCATGGTATCTAGCATAAGGGTAATCCCTGTGCCTTCTATCTTATGAATAAAACGCTGTGCATACTCGGGTCCTGTCAGTTCTTCCTTAAAGTAATGCAAGCCAAAGCCATTATGGATACACTGATTCAGTATGCCACCAAGCTCCTTATCCCTTTCGATTAGCAGGATGTCCTTTATGCCTTTCTCATAGGCTGCATAAGCTGCTGCAAGTCCCGCAGGGCCACCACCAATGACGATGAGCTCATACTGTGTCTTCATAGCCGTCACCTCCTTTCGGTGTCATGCCCGCTAATATATACGAGCCTTCGTGGTCAAGGCAAATCGCCTTATACGGTACACCTAATTCCCTTGCTAAAAGTGCCACTACCTTCGGTGAGCAAAAGCCCCCTTGGCACCTACCTGCTCCTGCCCGTGTACGTCGCTTAACGGCTTCTACTGTGGTGGCTGGCACTGGGGAATGAATGGCATCTATAATCTCGCCCTCCGTCACCTTCTCACAGCGGCACACCACATTGCCATAAGCTGGGTTCTTACACACCAAGTCCTGCCACTTCTCTTTAGGCATCTCAGCTAAGCGTGGGATATGCCTAGTGGCGATAAAGTCGTCTTTGGGATTCAATGTAAGCCCACCTGCTTCAAGCATACCTACTACATCCACAGCGATGGCTGGTGCTGAGGAAAGCCCTGGCGACTTGATGCCTGCTACATGAATGAACTGCTCATACTTGGTGGAAGGCTGAATCAGAAAGTCATCCTGATCACTTAAGGCACGATTCCCTGCGAAGTTTCGAATGTTATCTCGGTAGTAAATATTGGGGCAAGTCTTTGCCACTTTCTCCCTTATAAAAGCAAACGCCTTATGGTCTGTCACCACATCATCTTTATCTTCTATATCCACTGCATCGGGACCTACGATGAGATTGCCATGGGCAGTAGGTGCTACCAGTACCCCTTTGCCTTCCTTTGTGGGGCACTGAAAAATCACGTGATTGACTAGCTCCCCTTGGTTTTTATCTAGCAGATAGTATTGCCCTTTATTTGCCCTAATGTGAATGGTAGTATCCCCTATCATCCGTGCGATATCATCTGCGTATAGTCCCGCTGCATTGATGACATACCGTGCAGTTACTTCCTTCTTCCCTTCACCGCTCTTTAGTTCCAGTACAAAGCCTTCTTCACTACGTCTAATCCCCACCACTTCTTGCCTAAGCATCACTTCCACACCATTGGTCACTGCATGATCCATAAGCCCTATGGCAAACTCATAAGGCCCTACTACGCCAGCCGTTGGCGCATATAGTGCTTCTCGTACTTCTGGATTGACATTAGGTTCACGCTCTAGTACTTGTTCTCTATCCCATAACGCTAAGTCTGGTACCCCATTAGCCACACCTCGTTCATAAAGCGTCCTCAAGTGTGCTTGGTCTTCTTCTGTAAAGGCAAGGACTAAGGAGCCTATCTGCTTATACGGAATGCTTAAGTCCTTGCACAAAACTTTAATCATCTCATTGCCCGCCACATTGTACTTTGCCATCAAACTTCCTGTTGGTGGGTCATACCCTGCATGGACAATCCCGCTATTGGCTTTGGTAGTGCCACTTGCTAAGTCGTTAGCTTTTTCGATGACTAGGACGTCTAATGTATATTTTGAAAGTTCTCTTGCAATGCTTGCGCCACATATGCCAGCTCCTATAATGGCTATATCATACATACAAGCCCTCCTGTTACATGTTTTTTTGCAAAAAGAAAGAGTCCACCCTACATTTTCATCGTTGTCGTAAGGTATGACTCTTTCTAACTGTATTTTCTTCTTTTATTTTATACAGCTCTAACAAAGATTATTCTTCTAGATCGCCATGAAACATTTTTGTACACTGAACGGCACGGCGCCACCCACGTAACACACGTTCTCTTTTTTCGTCTTCCATAGCTGGGGTATAGGCCTTATCTAGTACCCAGCTTTCTTTGATTTGGTCAATATTTTCAAAGAAGCCAACTGCAAGCCCTGCGAGGTAGGCAGCCCCTAGTGCCGTCGTCTCACGAATAACTGGGCGTACAAGACGTGTACACATGATATCTGACTGGAACTGCATAATTTGATCGCTCACACTTGCGCCTCCGTCTACTTTCACTTCACGAATATCAATGGCTGTATCTGCCACCATTGCATCCATCACATCTTTTGATTGGAAGGCGATGGCATCGAGACTTGCGCGGATAATATGATTACGGCTACTTCCCCTTGTGAGTCCAAAGATAGTGCCTCTCGCATACATATCCCAATGTGGTGCGCCAAGACCTGTAAAAGCTGGTACCACATAGACACCACCGCTATCTTCTACTTTACTGGCAAAGTAATTCACATCTGCTGCATCTTTAAAGAAACGCATCTCATCTCTTAGCCACTGAATCAGTGCGCCCCCTACAAAGACACTGCCTTCTAAAGCATACGTAATCTTCCCATCCAAACCATAGGCAATGGTTGTCAGAAGCCCATGCTGACTTTGGACCATCTTTTCACCTGTATTCATTAAGATGAAGTTCCCTGTGCCATAAGTATTCTTCACATCCCCTGGATTCACACATACCTGCCCAAAAAGCGCAGCCTGCTGGTCCCCTGCGATGCCACAGATAGGTACATCCACCCCTTGAATATTGGTATACCCATACACTTCAGAACTATTGTGCACTTCTGGGAGCATACTTTCTGGAATCCCTAGTGCTGAAAGAATTTTAGTATCCCACTTCAGTTCCTTGATATTGTAGAGCATTGTACGGGATGCATTGGTATAGTCCGTCACATAAGTACGGCCTTCTGTAAGCTTCCATATAAGCCAAGTATCAATAGTACCAAAGAGAAGCTCACCACGCTCTGCCTTCTCTCTCGCCCCCTCCACATTCTCTAGTAACCACTGTATCTTGGTGCCTGAGAAGTAGGCATCTATGAGAAGTCCTGTATTTTCTCTTATGTAGGCTTCCATGCCCGCTTCTAACTTTAACTTTTCACACAAGTCTGCTGTACGTCTACATTGCCATACGATGGCATTGTGGATAGGCTTTCCTGTCGCCTTTTCCCATACAACCGTTGTCTCTCTTTGATTGGTAATGCCAATCCCTGCTATTTCCGAAGGATGAATCTCTGCTTTTGTAATGGCTTCCATTAAGACACCAAACTGTGTCACATAGATGTCCATTGGATTATGCTCTACCCAGCCTGGATGCGGATAAATCTGTGGAAATTCCTTCTGTGCTGTGGCGACGATTTGATGCGCTTTATCGAAGATGATACACCTTGAACTTGTGGTCCCCTGATCTAATGCTATAACGTATTTTTTCTCCATCTTCTGCTCCTTTCAAGAAAGTGACATATCTTTAGTTTTATGCTACCTATCCAAGCGTCTCCTGTCAAGCTATTTTACCACAGCACATTTCGCCTCAATGTCTTGGGTAGACAAGTCTTGCGTCGCTAAGGCATCCACTAGCCAAAGCTGTCTTAGTTGCGGTAAATGAAGAAGTGGGGTCACGTCCAAAAGTCTATTGCCATTAAGCTTTAATGTTTCTAGTGTACTATGGTCTTTTAAAGCTTCTACATCTGCTAATTTATTGTAGCTGACATCCAAGTAGTTAAGGCTTTCCATCTGTGTGATAGTAGGTAACACCGTCAGTCCCATGCCTGCTAAGGTAAGCTCTTTAATGGATGGATTTTGCAATACATAAGGTGCTACTTCATCCCCTGTGTAAGCATCATAGTCCACACTGCTGATAAAGCCATCGCTTATATAAGTCATATCCCTTACAATGGTAGCATCGGTTATTTCAAGTGTGGTGATAGACGTTTTCTTCAGTTTTTCCAAGTCTTTGATACAGTAAGCCCCGCCTTTTAACCTAAGTGTCTTAAGGGCTGGTAACTCAAAGAATACCCCTATATCATCTTCACTATACCCACTGCCTACTGTATTATTAACCACCAATTCCTGTAGTTTGGTGAGCTTTGCCAACTGCCTCGGATTATTGGTGTCACAGCCATTAAGCACCAAGGTCTCTAGTTCTGTCATATAACTTAGCGGCGTCATATCATTAATCCCCGTCACCTCGAAGGACTTCAGTTGCTCCAGTACAGGCATACTTGTATCGTACGCTTTCACTGAAAAGTGCGTAAGCTGTGGGATCTTTCTTAAACACTCCATGTCTTTGAGATCCGCATTATTGGTTAAGGTAAGCTTTGTAAGCTGAGGTAGATCCACAAGCCACTCTACCTTTGCCACATCCGTTTCTATAAGACTTACATCTTCTAATTGGGTAAGTGCTGCAAGTGGTTCTAAATTCCTAATGTTATCCCCACTTAAGCTAATAGTTTTCAGATTCGTAAGGGTCCCTAATACCTGGCTGTCTACTGGTATCTCATAATCTTCTAGTGTAAGACTTGTAAGTAATGGAAGCTTTCCTAATACTTCTAAGTCTTGGCAGCTCAGTTCTTTCAATGTAAGTTTCTCTAAGTTTTGGAGGCTTTCAATGCCCGCTAAGTTCGTAAGCTCTACGTCGTCTAGCATAAGTTCTTTTAAGTTTGTAAAGGATGCCAGCTGGCTTATGCTTTCTATCTTTAACCCCTGATCTACCTTGAGGACTTCTAAATTTTTCATCCCCGTGAGAAGTTCTGGTGACCAGCTACTCCCCATTCGCAGATCCAGTACGCGAAGTCCATGGAGTAAGCTTAGATCGCCACTTTCTACGACATCCGACCAGAAGCCTTCTTTACCATAGCTATAAGTCCTTGTCTTATCTTCTCCTCCTTTACCAATGGTTAAAGTATACCC
>JBOFIT010000047.1:0-43807 GCA_051650305.1 Cellulosilyticaceae bacterium | reverse complement strand
ATGGGCTGGCGCATGTCCAGAACTTTTACAAACAGTCTTAAGAGACGAATGGGGCTTTAGAGGAATGGTTATTTCAGATTATGATGGGTATCCATTCATGAATCCAGATATGGGTATTCGTGCTGGAAATGACATGATGCTTTCAACACTTGGGGATACGCCTCAAGATACAAGTAATACAGGTAAACAAGCTATGAGAAAAGCATCACACAACATTCTTTACACTGTTGCAAATAGTGTAGCAATGGGTGCGAATAATAATAGTAAGATGCCAGTGTGGGTAATGTTACTGATTATACTTGATATCCTTGTAGTAGCGGGCATTGCATTATGGTATACTATAGGTGGTAAGAAGAAAAAAGTAATAGCGTAATAAATCAGAGACAACTCTAGTGTGTAAGATGACTAGAGTTGTCTTTTGTGACATCATTTATCCCATAGATAAAGAAGGGGGAAGATTAAGACAATGCGATTAATGGGCACATCTAGTGACGATGTAGAGAAGGTATATCATGCAGAAATCTTTCAAAATCGTGAACAAGCGATGCTTCGACCTAAGTATGAGAAGGAAAAAGCGCTGAATGCACTGATTGTAGAAGGGAATGTGGAAAAACTAGCTGAAAAACTTGATAATATAAAAGAGAAGACATATGGGCGTATGTCGCACAATTCATTTAGGCAACAACTCTATGCCATCATTATTGGTGTTGCAGTAGCAACGAGAGCTGCGTTAGAGGGCGGTATGGAAGAAGAAGAGGCCTATACATTAAGTGATATCTACATACAAAAGGCAGATCGCTGTAACTCGGTAGAAGAACTATGGAATTTATATGTGAAGGCAATGCTAGATTTTGCAGAACGCGTAAGCAAAAGTAAAAACAAAGAAGAAGACACAATCTCCAATGTCATTCAGCTAGCAATTGACTATATTTTAAGAAATCTGCATTACAATGTGAGCCTTAAAGATATTGCTGATACAGTAGGATTAAGTGAGACATACTTTAGCACATTATTTAAAAAAGAAATTGGATGCAATGTATCAGAGTTTATACAAAAAAATCGTATCAAAGAAGCTAAAAGTTTATTGCGCTACTCAGAATATAGCTTAATAGAAATTAGCCAATACCTAGGATTTTGTTCGCAAAGTCATTTTGCACAGACATTCCGTAAATATGAAAAAGTAACGCCAGGACAGTATCGAAAAAATAACTTCAAAAGTAACTGGTAATCAAAAGAAGATGACAAAAGGAAATATAAATATAGTAAAAATATAACAAAAGGGATAAAAAAGTGATAAACTTCAAACCGCTTATTATGATACCATGACAATACAAAGATGAATCATAAAAGATTGGACATTAATGAGAGGTAACGTATATGAAATATAAAGACATCATTAGCAAAATGACGTTAGAAGAAAAAGCGTCTTTAATGTCAGGTAAAAACTTTTGGGAGACACAAGACATCCCAAGACTGGGCATTCCGACTATGTTTTTATCAGATGGACCACATGGTATTCGTAAACAAGCAGAAGCAGCAGACCACTTAGGGTTAAATGGAAGTATTCCTGCGACATGTTTTCCGACAGCAGCAACCATCGCTAATAGCTGGGATGAAGCATTAGCAGAAGAGCTTGGTGTAGCATTAGGAAAAGAAGCAGTAAGTATGGATGTTAATATGCTTTTAGGACCAGGATGTAATATCAAACGTAACCCACGTTGTGGCAGAAACTTTGAGTATTTTAGTGAAGATCCTTATCTATCAGGAAAGTTTGCAGTAAGTTACATTAAAGGGATTCAATCAGAGGGAATCTCAGCATGTGTGAAGCACTTTGCTGCTAATAATCAAGAAGAAAGACGTATGGTTATTGATACCATTATAGATGAGAGAACACTTCGTGAAATCTATCTACCAGCCTTTGAGATGGCAGTAAAGGAAGGTAAGACAAAATCAATCATGAGTTCTTATAATATGCTGAATGGCAAGCATACGAACGAACACAAACACTTATTAGTAGATATCCTAAGAAATGAGTGGCAATTTGATGGTGTGGTTGTGACAGACTGGGGCGGTGAGAATGACCGTATCGAAGGGTTACTATGTGGCAATGAATTAGAAATGCCAAGTGACTTAGGTGATTCAGATGCAGAGATTATAAGCGCAGTTCAGAACGGAAGCCTTAAGGAAGAAGTGCTAGATGCATGTCTAGAGCGTCTACTAGAGCTTACTTTTACAACAGATGATGTGTTAAAGCAAGCACCAAAAACTTTCGACCAAGAAAAGCATCATGCACTTGCACAAAAAGCAGCAGAAGCATCAATCGTACTTCTCAAAAATGAAGCAGAGATCCTTCCGTTAGCTAAAGAACAAAAAATAGCTATTATTGGTGATTTTGCAAAGACACCGAGATATCAAGGGGCAGGTTCATCCATTGTAAATCCAACGAAGTTAGATAGTGCACTGGGTGTAGTGGAAGCAACAGGCATTCAGTTTGAAGGCTACGAACAAGGGTATCACAGATTTGGCAAGAAAGACTTGAAACTACAAGAAGCAGCGGTAGCACTTGCGAAGAAAGCAGATGTCGTCCTGTATTATATGGGGTTAGATGAGGTTAAGGAAGAGGAAGGTCTTGACCGTACGGATATCAACATGCCATCTAATCAAATTGCAGTATTAGAAGCATTAGCACAAGTGAATGAAAATATAGTAGTGGTTTTATCTTGCGGTGCAGTGGTAGAAATGTCATGGATTAAGCACGCAAAAGCAGTGGTGCATACTTACCTAAGTGGGCAAGCAGGTGCAAAAGCAGTCTTCACTATTTTAAAAGGTGAAGTGAATCCATCAGGAAAGTTAGCAGAGACTTATCCTTATGCCTATGAAGATGTATCAAGTGTCAACCACTTCCCAGGTAAGGAAGTAAGTGTGGAATATCGTGAAGGTATTTACGTAGGTTATCGCTACTATAGTACAGCGGGAATCGATGTACGTTTCCCATTTGGTTATGGCTTAAGCTATACGACATTCGAATACAGCAACTTAACCGTAGAAGATAAGCAAGTATCCTTTGATTTAACAAATACAGGGAAATATGCAGGAGCAGAAGTTGCCCAACTTTATGTGAAAAAAGGAAAGACTGAAATCTTTAGAGCCGAGAGAGAGCTTAAAGGTTTCCAAAAAGTATTTTTACAACCAGGTGAGACGAAGCAAGTTACCATTCAATTAGATGATAGAGCCTTTAGTTACTATAATACCAAGACAACTAATTGGGAAATTGAAAAAGGGGCCTATCAGATTCTAGTAGGGGCGAGCTGTACAGATATTCGACTAAATGAATTAATCATCTTAGAAGGTACGGATGCACCAAATCCATATCAGGGCATGGCATTAGATACTTACTTAAGTGGCCATGTAAAAGAAGTAGGCCTAGAAGAGTTCGAGGCGTTATTAGGCTTTAAAGCACCAAATCCAAAATGGGATCGTTCAAAAGAATTAGGCTATAATGATACCCTTTCACAAATGCAGTATGCTAAAGGATTCGTAGCACGTTTAGCATACCACCTCATTAATGCAAGTCATAAGATGTTTAAAGTACTTGGCAAGAGAAAAATAGTGAATATTTACGAAATGGTTATCTTCCACTTGCCATTTAGAGGACTTGCACGTATGAGTGGTGGAGCGTTCTCTATGGAGATGGTAGATGGGCTGCTGATTGCAGTAAATGGAAACTTCATCAAAGGGATGAAGCATTTAAGACAGGCCGCGAAGAAGAGAGAAGAGTGTCCAAAGTATCGTTATAACAAGCAAACACAGCAAAAGGGGGATAAGTAAAATGGTTAAAGCATGGAATAGTTTTAGTGAAAAACATCCAGGGCTCGCACAGTTTCTTATGTTTTTTATTGTAAGTAATGGGATTACAGTATTGCAAATGGTTTTGATGCCAGCACTTAAGTTTGCTTTTGAAATGACCCCATTAATAGAGACAAACTTTCAGCTTTTACAAGTAGGAAGTAATCTTGATGGTAGTCCGTTTTATGTATTTGATTATGCAAGAGGTGCCATAGCAGCCGGTGGGGGCGGTGGTTTGGCGTACTTCTTAGCTGTACAGATTACATTAGGTATTGCACAAATTATTAACTTCTTTGTACAACGTAATGTAACATTCAAATCCAATAGTGATATCAAAAAAGCAGCAGCTTGGTATGTCGTAGCATATCTTATTATTTCTACAGCAGCGGCAGCGTTACAAGGGTTATATAAAGTACCAATCTATACATACTTTATAGGACTTTGTGGGGATTCACTAGGTGTAACTATAGCAGATATCATTACAATGATTATCAACTGTGCAATATCATTCTGGGTATTCTTCCCAATCTTTAAAATTATCTTTAAAGAAAAACCAGAAAACAATTAGTATTTAAAAGAAAATAAACTACCGAGAGATCAAAGTACTAAAAAGTGCTTTGGTCTTTTGGCGAATATAGACAATGAATAAAAAGGAACAGTAGTAGGAGCGATTATGAAGATTTTATCAGTAGCAGTACCATGCTATAATTCAGCAAGTTATATGAAAAAGTGTATCGAAAGTTTATTGGTAGGAGGCGATGACATAGAAATACTCATTGTCAATGACGGTTCTACTAAAGACAATACGAGGGAGATAGCGGATGCTTATGCGAAAGAATACCCATCTCATGTACGTGCGATACATAAAGCAAATGGTGGACATGGGTCAGCGGTTAATACAGGTATTGAACATGCAACAGGACACTACTTTAAGGTCGTAGATAGTGATGATTGGGTGAATGAAGAAGCTTTACGGAAGATTATTGCTTTTTTAAAAGAAAGTTTACAGGAATCCAAGCAGTTAGATATGCTGATTTCGAATTTCATTTATGATAAACAAGATGCCGTCCATAAAAAAATTATGGAATACAGAAATGTACTACCGATAGATACTTACTTTGAATGGAAAGACATCAAACGATTCGATGTGAATAAATATATTTTGATGCATTCGGTTATTTACCGTACGCAGATGCTGAGAGACTGTGGTGTTAAGCTACCAGAGCATACGTTTTATGTAGATAGTATCTATGTGTACTATCCATTACCACACGTCAAGAAGATTTATTATTTAGACGTCAACTTCTATCATTATTTTATCGGGAGAGAGGATCAATCAGTCAATGAAAAGATAATGATTTCACGTATTGACCAACAATTAAAAGTCAACAATATCTTATTTGACGCTTATGATTTAGAAACAATCATGCCAAAAGAATTGCGACAGTATATGTATCGCTATTTGGAGCTTATATGTATCGTATCCAGTGTACTTCTTATTAAAGAAGGTAGTACTGAGAATTTAGCGAAGAAGAAAATGCTATGGCAAGGGATGAGAGATAAGCATTACACGATGTACGTCAACTTACGGTATAAGAGACTTCTGGGGTGGGTCATTCATGCACCAGGAAAATTAGGTAGAAAGATAGTCGTTAAGATTTATCATATCATGCAAAAGAAAATAGGATTTAATTAATGTGAGAGGAACAAGTTAAAGAGATGGCATATGATTATTTAATAGTAGGTGCAGGCTTATTTGGAGCAGTGTTTGCACATGAGATGACAAAAGCAGGAAAGAAATGTTTGGTGATTGAAAAAAGAAACCATACAGGGGGCAATATTTACTGCGAAGAAAAAGAAGGTATCAATGTACATAAGTATGGGGCCCATATTTTTCATACAAACAATAAAGAAGTATGGGATTATGTGAATCAATTTGTAACGTTTAATCGCTATACCAATGCCCCATTGGCCCATTATGAAGGGAAACTCTATAATCTGCCTTTTAATATGAATACCTTTTATCAAATGTGGGGTACGCAAACACCAGAAGAAGCACAAGCAAAAATTCAGCAACAAGTGAGCACATCCTATGTGGAGACGCCTACAAATTTAGAAGAACAAGCGATGAATTTAGTAGGAAAAGATATCTATGAGATACTTATCAAAGGTTATACAGAAAAACAATGGGGTAAACCAGCTTCAGAGTTACCAGCGTTTATTATCAAACGTTTACCGATACGATTTACCTATGATAATAATTATTTCAATGATAACTATCAAGGCATTCCAATTGGTGGATATAATGTATTGATAGATAAACTACTAGAAAATGTAGAAGTAAGGCTTGGGGTGGATTTCTTCAAAGAACGCCAGGTGTTAGAATCCCTAGCCGATAAGGTGATTTTTACAGGGATGATTGATCAGTATTATAATTATATATATGGACCATTGGAGTACCGTAGTCTAGGCTTTGAAGAAGAAGTACTAGACCAACCTAACTACCAAGGTAATGCAGTGGTAAACTATACAGCATATGAGATTCCATATACACGTATTATCGAGCATAAGCATTTTGAATACACAGAAAGCCCAAAGACCGTTATAACGAGAGAATACCCTATGACATGGGAAGTAGGTCAAGAACCTTATTATCCGATTAATGATCATAAGAATAATCAACTTTACGAGAAGTACAAGGAATTAGCGACTGAAGAAGAAAAGGTTATTTTTGGTGGACGACTAGGGGCGTATCAGTACTATGATATGCATTTGGTGATTGAAAAAGCGCTCCAGCTAGCTGAAGAAGAAACAACAAAAAATGATTGCATGAAATAGTGCAATCTTTTTTTGTAGCTAAAACGTAACATATAAAATATTCAAAAAAGTCATTAAATTTATTATAATAGTGTTGTACAATTATACAAAAAGGGGGAAGTACAAACATGAAACAAAGAAAAAGTATTTTAGCGTATATCATGGCACTCGTCATGGTATGCACAGTGGCTATGACACCCATAAGTGTTATGGCGCAGACAGTATCACAAGCAGTAGCGGCAGTACAAGCATGGAGTGCAACACAAATTTATCATGGTGGTGACCAAGTAACTTATGATGGCAAAACATTCAAAGCAAGCTGGTGGACACAAAATGAAAAGCCAGATGCGAACAATCAATGGGGGGTATGGAAGGTAGTAGGTGAGACACCAACACCAGATCCAGATCCAAACCCAAATCCAGATCCGGACCCAGATCCAACACCAGACCCAGACCCACAGCCTACAACCACATGGGAAGCTGGAAAAGTGTATGTAAAAGGTGACCGCGTCGTTTATGATGGGAAGACCTTTGAAGCGAAATGGTGGACACAAAATGAAAAGCCAGATGCGAATAACGCAGCAGGTGTATGGCTCTTTATCGGCGGAGGCGGTGGTGGTACCGATCCAAATCCTGACTTTATACCACGTGAAGGTGATAAAAATGTAAAAGTGGTAGGGTACTTCCCAAGCTGGAAACCAGAAAAAGTAAAAGAAGTGCAGTATGATAAACTTACACATATCAACTACTCTTTTGCGATTCCAACAGCAGATGGAGGCCTTTTACCACTAGATAATCCAGAAACAGCGAAGGAGCTTATAAGAGAAGCACATAAAAACGGTGTGAAAGTCCTTTTAGCAGTAGGAGGCTGGGAATACAAAGGTGTGCCACTAGAAAATGCTTTTGTACAAGCGACAAGTACAGATGCTAAAGCACAGAAACTTGCAAATGAAATTATAGCAATGGCTAAGCAGTATGGTTTTGATGGTGTAGATATGGACTGGGAGCACCCTCGTACAGGTTCTCCGAGTGCGAAGCAATACGAAAACTTAATGCGTTACTTAGATAAAGGTTTAAGAAAAGAGAATATGCTTCTTACAGCAGCAGTATTAGGTGGAAAGACTGCTGATGGCATCACCCAATACGATGCAGCAGCACATTCACAAGTAGTCATCGATAGCGTAGATTGGTTCAACGTCATGGCTTATGATGGTGGTGATGGGGACCGTCACTCTTCTTATAACTTTGCAGTAAGCTGTGCAAGCTACTGGAAGAATGAGCGTCATATGCCAGGCCATAAAGTTGTATTAGGTGTACCATTCTATGGAAGACCTTTATGGCTTTCTTATGAAGAAATCCTTCAGAAAGACCCAGCGGCCTTTGGCAAAGATATCGCTACAATAGATGGTAAACAAGTATACTATAATGGTATACCAACGATTAAAGCAAAGACAGAGTGGGCACTTAACAATGTAGGTGGTATCATGATTTGGGAAATCGCTCATGATACACCAGTTGTAGAGAAAAGTTTACTAAACGCTATTCATGAAGTTGTCTTAGCACATGCTAAATAAGTAAAGTAGAAAATACGTAAGTCGAGAAGTGTAGAAATGCTTCTCGACTTTTTTTATGCAAGGAGAATTGGTATAAGTTGCAGAGAAAAAGAATATTTATAGAGAGATAGAAGTCCTAAAAGGGGAGATTTATTTGAAGAAACTTATAAGTTGTATCGCTTGTATCACATTACTTAGCATGTCACTAGTGGGATGCGCGGGAGGAAGTAAGGCGAATGATGATGTGATTCGCATTGGAGTATATGAACCACTGACAGGTGCCAATGCAGCAGGGGGAGAAATGGAAGTTGAAGGTATGAAGATTGCCAATCAGCTGTATCCAGAAGTACTAGGTAAAAAAGTAGAGCTTGTCATCGTAGACAATAAATCAGATAAAGCAGAAGCAACCACAGCCGTTGCACGTCTTATTGAAAAAGAAAAAGTAAGTGCTATCTTAGGTTCATGGGGCTCTAGTTTTTCTATCGCAGCAGGAAGCTTGGTAAAGAGTAATGAAGTGCCAGCAGTAGGAGCGTCTTGTACCAATCCATTAGTAACGCAGGATAATCCGTATTATTTCCGTGTATGCTTCCTAGACCCATTCCAAGGGACTGTTATGGCTAACTATGCCTACAAAAATGGGGCAAGAAAAGTAGCCGTCATCCAAGAAGTATCTAACGATTATGCTGTAGGCCTTGCTAAGTATTTCGTAGATGCATTCACAGCTCTTACAGGGGACCCTGACTGTATCGTGGAGGTAGCTAATTACAACACCAATGACCAGGACTTCTCAGGTATCCTTACGAATATCAAGGATAAAAAACCAGATATGATTTTTGCACCAGGTAACTTTACAGAGTCAGCCCTTATCATTAAGCAAGCGAAGGCACTAGGGATTGAGGCACCTTTTATCGGTGGTGACACATGGGAGACCAATGAATTTATCACTGTAGGTGGCAAAGATGTAGAAGGTGCTGTCATGTCTACCTTTTTTGATGAAAGTGCACCCCTTACAGAGGAGACAGAGAAATTCGTCAATGCTTATAAAGCAGCGTACCCAGATAGAGAAAACGTGCCAGCTGTTTCAGCCCTTGGCTATGATGCCTACCTTATTGTTATTAAAGCCATTGAAAAAGCAGGAAGTGCTGACCCTAAAGCTATACGTGATGCCCTTGCCGAAACCAAAGACTTTGCGGGTGTAACAGGGATGATTAGTATGACGGATCAAGGGGATGCAGATAAGAATATGGCTATTATTAAGACAGTAAAAGATGGCAAATTCGTCTACTACGATACCGTAACCATTGAAAAATAAGAAGCAATGAATGGATAAATAGTAGGTGGATACGCCTACTATTTATTTATACATAAAGGGGAAGGGGGAAGGAATGTAATGAATGGATGGATGCAGTATATAGCCAATGGGGTTATGGTAGGAAGTCTTTATGCCTTGATTGCGATTGGGTACACGATGGTATATGGTATTTTGAGACTCATTAACTTTGCACATGGGGATATTTTTATGATGGCAGCATACTTTGCTTTCTTTGGGGTAGCAGTCTTTCACTTGCCATGGTATATGGCATTTTTACTTGTCATTATAGCCACAGCTTTACTAGGTGTGCTTATTGAACGGACGGCGTATCGGTCACTGAGGGATGCACCGAAGACATCACTTTTGATTTCAGCCATAGGGGTATCTTTCTTTCTGGAAAACTTAGCGACGTTTCTTTTCTCTGGGAAGCCTAAAGCTTTTCCAGATTTTGAAATGATGACAAAGCCTTTAGTCGTAGGCGGGGTATCCATTCAGTATCTCCATGTGGTGGTACCTATCGTTACCCTTGTACTCTTAGGCTTATTATTGGTACTACTGAATCATACAAAGATTGGCATGGCTATGCGTGCTGTATCCAGGGATTATGAAATCGCCCAAGTGATGGGGATACGGATTAATAAAGTCATCGCTACGACTTTTGCCATCGGGTCAGGCCTTGCAGCCATAGGGGCTATCTTGTGGGGGATGAAGTATCCTCAAGTGCAGCCGATGATGGGGGTTATGCCAGGGCTTAAGTGCTTTATTGCAGCAGTCATAGGTGGTATCGGCAATGTAAAAGGTGCGGTGCTAGGTGGCTTTATACTAGGCCTTACAGAGGTACTCTTGGTGGCATGGTTACCTGATCTGACAGGATACCGAGATGCCATAGCGTTTGTATTACTCATTATGATCCTTCTAGTAAGACCTACGGGCTTACTGGGAGAAACTGTGGCAGAGAAGGTGTAAAGTATGGATAAAAAGAAGAAGGTCATCATCACTTTAATCTTACTGGCAGTGGTACTTATACTTGTAGCCATAGGTGAATGTACACTGAATAGCTACTTAAAGCGAACGTTGAATTTATGTGCGATCTATACCATACTTGGGCTTTCTATGAACCTAGTCAATGGCTTTACAGGGCTTTTCTCCTTAGGGCAGGCAGGGTTTATGGCCATAGGGGCATACTGTGTGGCGATTTTTACAGTACCAGTGGCAGAGAGAGGCATGGTGTTTTATCTAGAGCCCATGCATCCTGCTATAGCGGGCATTCAGCTTCCTTTTGTAGTAGCACTTTTACTGGGAGGCTTCGTCGCAGCGGGGATCGCATTCCTGATAGGGGCACCTGTTCTTAGGCTAAGAGGGGATTATCTGGCTATTGCTACATTGGGATTTTCGGAGATTATTCGTATTGTCTTTACCAACTTGCAGACCATCACCAATGGGTCTTTAGGGATTAAAAATATTCCACCACGAACCAATATGCTGTGGAGTTTTGGGATTACCATCATCATGGTCATCTTACTTGCACTACTTATTCATTCGAGTTATGGGCGAGCGTTTAAAGCCATCAGGGAAGATGAGGTAGCGGCAGAGGCTATGGGGATTTCACTTTTCAAGCATAAGATGATTAGTTTTATGGTGAGTGCGTTTATGGCAGGTGTAGGCGGTGGCCTTTTCGCAGCACTTCTTGGGACAGTAGATCCGAAGCAGTTTTACTTTACCCTTACGTATAACTTCCTGATGATTATCGTATTGGGTGGCATGGGAAGCATATCGGGGACGGTGCTTTCAGCATTTCTCGTCACCATCGGCTTAGAGTGGTTACGCTTCTTGGATGAGCCATTGGTGCTAGGAAGTATGACGATACCGTTCTTTAAACCAGGACTTCGTATGGTCGTCTTTTCACTGCTGTTGATGCTGGTGGTTTTATTTTACAGGCGTGGGCTCATGGGGCAACAAGAGCTTACTTATAGCTGGCTAAAGAAGAAATGGGAAGCGCTTCGAAATCTTAAACTTAAGAAAAAGTCAGGGGGTGAGACCACATGAGTTTACTAGAATTACGTGAGCTTACGATGCAATTTGGTGGTGTCGTCGCCATCGATGCTTTAGATATGAATGTAGAAGAAGGGGAAATCGTAGCTCTTATAGGGCCTAATGGTGCAGGAAAGACGACGGTTTTCAATGTGATTACAGGTGTGTATAGGCCGACTATGGGGAAGGTGTATGTAAGTGGGAAGTGCATCACCCCTATGCGTACAGACCGTATCACGGGTATAGGACTGGCACGTACATTCCAAAACATTCGGTTATTCAAGGGGTTAACGGTCTTGGAGAATATACAGATCGCACAGCATATGCATCATAAAAGTGGTATGCTCAGCACCATGAGCCGTATGCCATGGGCGCAGAAAGAAGAAGGTAACTTTAAAGAGGAAGCCATGAAGCTACTGTCACTAATAGGGCTTGAACATGTCAAAGATGAGAAGGCCAGTGGACTTCCTTATGGGGATCAAAGAAAGCTAGAGATTGCAAGAGCATTGGCAACGAAGCCAAGACTTTTGCTACTAGATGAACCAGCAGCAGGTATGAATCCTCAGGAGACGGAAGAATTGACTGTTTTTATACGCAAACTTAGGGATACGTATGAACTTACGATTCTCATGATCGAACATCATATGGATCTGGTCATGGAGATTTCTGACCGCATCTATGTACTGGACTTTGGGAAGCTCATTGCCACAGGCACACCAGAGCAGATCCAACAAAATGAACGGGTCATAGCAGCCTACTTGGGGGTGAGTGAAGATGCTAGAAGTGAAAGCTTTGAAAGTTAACTATGGTGGCATTGAAGCTGTAAAAGGTGTGGACCTTGAAGTGCCAGAAGGCAAAGTCGTCACACTGATAGGGGCCAATGGCGCAGGTAAAAGCACTATTCTTCGAACGATTATGGGACTAGTGAAACCAAGTGAAGGGCAGATTGTTTTTGAGGGAGAGGATATGACCGGTTTATCCAGTGACCGCATCGTAGGAAAGGGCATCACTCTTGTGCCAGAAGGCAGGCGGGTCTTTTCTAATTTATCTGTGTATGACAATATTAAAATAGGTGGTTACCTTAGAAAAGATAGCTTGCAGGATGACATCCAATGGGTGTATGAGCTTTTTCCTATACTCAAGCAGCGCCATTGGCAGCTAGCGGGGACGTTATCTGGTGGTGAACAGCAAATGCTAGCAGTGGCTAGGGCACTTATGTCTAGGCCAAGGCTTTTGATGATGGATGAACCCTCCCTAGGGCTGGCACCGCTTATCGTTAATGATATCTTCCGTATCATCGAGACCATCCATCAGAGGGGAATGACCATTCTACTGATTGAGCAGAATGCACATCTTGCCTTGAAGATGGCAGACATAGGCTACGTTTTAGAAACAGGTAAAGTGACTCTTGTAGGCACAGGTAAAGAACTCTTGACCAATACACAGATACAAGAGGCGTACTTGGGAAAAAGGAAAAAATAGTGTGAGAAGGAAATGGAATTTACAAAGAAATGCTAGATGGCTAAGTGGCTATCTAGTATTTTTTTGCCCAAATAAAGGCAGTAAAGGGAGTGCGACTAAGTCACATACAAAAAAAGTGAATTCCCATACAATAACATTATGAAATACCTCTTTTGACAAACAAACAAATAAAAACCATAAAAGGTAAAAGGAAGGGTGTAAGATAATGAAGAACTATCTAAATTGGAAAGTAGGGGGCATACTGTTAGGATTAACCTTTTTCATAGCGATGTTTCTTGTAAAACCAATAGGTGTATCCACACAATTTTCAGTGACAGCAGGTATGGCACAGCAAGTGGTAGACAAAGACTTAATTTATGAAAATCCAGCGTATAAGACAGGATATGGAAGTACCAATGCTTACTTGGATAAAGGAGAAGGTAAGCTAGCACAAGAAGTGGCAGAACCGATGAACTATGGTCTTCTTTTTGTCATAGCGATGGTACTAGGAGGATTGTTAGGTAGCATAGGGCTTGCGAAAGAAACAAGAGGTCTACCACGTATTTATAAAGAGACTATATCTGTGAAGCCAGGTATCCGCTATGTGATGGCATTTATAGGTGGTGCGATTTCACTTTTCGGAGCACGCCTAGCAGGTGGGTGTACTAGTGGACATATGATGAGTGGGATTTCTCAGACGGCCTTAAGTGGGATGGCTTTTGCAGTAGCAGTATTTGCGATAGCGATACCAACGGCGCTAGTTGTATACCGAAAAAGAAGATAGAAGGGAGATAGAAAGATGATGGAGTTAGTATTAGCAGTTATATTAGGTGCATTGTTTGGATTTGTACTTTATCGTATAGGGGCATCAGATGGTGATAGGCTTTTAGGGATGCTTCGCTTGAAGGATTTAAGGCTTATGAAGACCATCTTGCTAGGGATAGGGATTGCCAATGTATTGATTTTCGCTAGCAGTGCGTTAGGGGTGATGGATGTAAGTCATTTCTCTATCAAGGCTTTAAATATAGGTGTCATCGTAGGTGGTGCTATCTTTGGCTTAGGATGGGGCATTGCTGGGTATTGCCCAGGAACGGGTGTCACAGCCATGGGTGCAGGGAAGAAAGATGCTGTGATGTATGTACTTGGTGGCCTTGTGGGAGCTTTAGTTTATAATCAAGCGTATCCTTACTTTGAAAGTCTAGGGTGGTTTCAGAAGCTTTTCGGTGGGGTAGAAACCCTTGTTCAAGTCAGTGAGAAAAGTCTTAGCTTATTGCCAATAGGAAATATATGGGGAATGGGACTTGGTATCATCCTCATCGTCTTAGCCATTGTGCTACCTGAACAGGTTACTGTAAAAAAATGCACAGAAGGAGCATGCCAATAAAAGGTATGCTTTTTTCTTGCAATAAAATGTAGCAATACAATAAAAATATTGAAAAAAATATAAAAACATGATATTATAAAACAAATAAAAACAACATAAACAAATAAAAAACAATAAGAATAAAGTAAAAAACAAAGTTTGAACATAAAGAAGGAGGAAGAAAATGCAAAAGTTTCAACAAACCATACAGAAAACAAACCGAATTGATCGATTAATAGAGCAGTTGTTTGAGCACTTACCAGAAATAGAAATTGACCGTGCGGTGCTCCTTACAGAGTCTTATAAGGAGACAGAAGAGATGGCGATGATTACACGTCGTGCAAAAGCATTTAGTCATATACTGAAGCATATTCCTATAAGTATTCGTCCGGATGAACTGATTATAGGAAGTACGACTAAGAAATCAAGAGGGTGTCAACTTTTCCCGGAATTTTCATTTCAATGGTTGCTAGATGAGCTAGATGAATTGGAGACAAGAAGTGCAGATCCATTTTATATGAGTGAAGCGAATAAGAAACGATTTAGAGAAGTATGTACATATTGGAAAGGAAAGACAACAAGTGAGCTTGCAACTTCTTACATGTCAAAAGAGGCTATTGCAGGGGTAGACCACAATATTTTTACGCCAGGTAACTATTATTACAATGGTGTAGGGCACGTGACTGTTCTTTATGAAAAAGTACTCGCTATAGGGTATGAAGGCATTATTTCAGAAATTAAAGAAGAACTTGCAAAGTGGGATATGACAGATCCAAGCTATATCAAGCGTATACCGTTGTTAGAAGGGATGATTGAAAGCTGTGAAGCAGTTATCGACTATAGCAAAAGATATGCGGTAGTGGCACGTGAAGAAGCTGATAGATGTCAGGATTCAGTAAGAAAAGCTGAGCTTCTCCAGATTGCTAAAAACTGTGAGCGTGTGCCGGCTAAAGGGGCGACAAGCTTCTATGAAGCATGTCAATCTTTCTGGTTTGTGCAAATGCTTTTACAAACAGAATCTAATGGACACTCTATATCACCAGGTCGTTTTGATCAATACATGTATCCATACTACAAGAAAGATAAAGAAGAAGGTATTTTAACAGATGACTTTGCGCAAGAACTTATCGACTGTATATGGGTTAAGCTAAATGACCTTAATAAAATAAGAGATGGTGCTTCGGCAGAAGGTTTCGCAGGATACGGACTTTTCCAAAACCTTATTGTAGGTGGTCAAAATGAGGAAGGAAGAGATGTCACCAATGAACTTTCGTATATGTGTATCGAAGCATCGGGTCATGTGATGTTACCACAGCCATCTTTATCAGTAAGAGTATGGAATGGTACACCACATCAGCTTCTCGTAAAAGCTGCAGAGCTAACAAGAACAGGGATAGGCCTACCAGCTTACTACAATGATGAAGTTATCATTCCGTCGCTTATGAGCAGAGGACTTACGCTAGAGGATGCGCGTACATACAATATTATCGGATGTGTAGAACCACAAAAAGCTGGGAAGACAGATGGATGGCATGATGCAGCATTCTTCAATATGTGTAGACCAATGGAGCTTGTATTTAGCAATGGCTATGATGGCAAGGTGAAGGTGGGGATGGAGACAGGCGAGCTAGGTACATTCACTACTTTTGAAGCTTTCTATGATGCTTATAAGGCTCAGATGAAATACTGTATAGGGCTCATGGTTAATGCGATAAATGCTATAGATACAGCACACCGCGAACGTTGTGAATTACCGTTTTTAGCATGTATGGTAGATGACTGTATTAAGAAAGGTCTATCAGTACAGAGTGGAGGAGCTACTTATAACTTCACAGGACCACAGGGATTCGGCATTGCCAATATGGCAGACGCACTTTATGCTATTAGAAAACTTGTTTATGAAGAGAAGAAGCTTACATTACAAGAGTATCAAGTAGCATTACAACGTAACTTTGGCCAAGGGATAGCACCAAAACAACTTGAAACCCTTACAAAACAGGTGACAGCTGATGTGATTGCACAGTGTGGGAATCTGGGACAAGAAAAAGTGCTTCAGGTGGTGAAGGACATCGTAAGTAGCTATGAAAAAGAGTGTACAACAGAAGACTACAAACAGCTTCTAGAATGGATTGAAGCACTTCCTAAGTTTGGGAATGATCAAGAAGAGGTAGACTTATTGGCAAGAGATGTAGCTTATGGCTATACAAAACCACTAGAGAACTTCAAAAATCCTAGAGGGGGTATTTATCAAGCAGGGCTTTATCCAGTATCAGCTAATGTACCACTAGGAGCACAGACAGGTGCCACACCAGATGGCAGACTTGCAGAGACACCAGTAGCAGATGGGGTATCGCCAGTAGCAGGTAGAGATGTGAGTGGACCAACAGCGGCGGCCAACTCAGTGAGCAAACTTGACCATGGTATTGCTTCTAACGGAACACTCTTTAACCAGAAGTTCCATCCATCGGCATTAAGTGGAACAAAGGGACTCAATAACTTTGTATATTATATTCGTAGTTTCTTTGAACAAAAAGGTAGTCACATCCAGTTCAATGTTGTAAGTCGTGATACGCTTTTAGAAGCACAGAAGAATCCGGACCAATACAAGAATCTAGTAGTACGTGTAGCGGGATACAGTGCACTATTTACTTCTTTATCACGTTCTCTTCAAGATGACATTATCAATCGAACAGAACAAAGAGATTTCTAGACGAGGAGGAGATGGCGTGGAAAAAGAGTATCTAAAGGAAAAGGGAAGACTGTTTGATATCCAAAAATTTTCGGTTCATGATGGACCAGGCATTCGGACGCTTGTCTTCTTAAAAGGCTGTCTATTTAGGTGCAAGTGGTGTTGTAATCCTGAATCGCAAGAGTATCCAGTAGAAACGATGGTTTTCAATGGGAAAAATAAAGATATCGGGAAGGATTATACAGTAGAAGAAGTACTGAAGGAAATCGAGAAAGATCGTATTTATTACAATCGTTCGGGGGGAGGCGTCACTCTATCGGGCGGTGAGTGTCTGTGCCAACCAAGGTTTGCAAAGGCATTGCTTCATGCATGTAAAGAGAGTGGTATAGCAACAGCTATTGAGACAACAGCAGGCGTATCTAAAGAAGTGATAGTAAGTATCTTGCCAGTGGTTGATCTAGTGATGATGGATATCAAACATATGGATGGACAAAAGCACAAAGCATTTACAGGGAAAGATAATAAGACAGTGTTAGAAAATGCAAGGCTCATTGCACAAAGTAGGGTAGAACTCATTGTACGTGTGCCGATCATACCGGGATTCAATGACCAAGTGGTGGATATAGCAAGTATTGCACAGTTTGTGAAGTCACTTGAAACAGTAAAAGAAATCCATCTACTACCGTATCATCGTATGGGGCAAGATAAGTACGAGGGATTAGGGCGTGTATATGAATTAAAAGAACTGGTGCCACCTACAGAAAGTCATATGCAGGAGCTACTACAAGCTGTGGTACGAGAAGGTTTGAAGGGGCAAATAGGTGGGTAAAAAGAGAGGGAAAAGATGCAAAGTATGATGTCATTAGAAGATAGAATGCGTATTATTCAAGAGATTGTACCAGGAAAGCAAATTACCTTAGCACATATTATTGCGAATCCTGATGAAACCGTACAAGAAAAGGTGTTTAAAGATACGATACAAAGAGTCAATCGTTCAGCTATGGGGATAGTCATTATGTCACCAAGTGAAAGTGTCATTATAGCGGGGGACTTGGCAATTAAAACAGCGACAGTCGAGGTAGGCGTACTGGATCGTGTGAATGGTACTTTAATCATTAATGGGAAGTTAGCAGAAGTAGAGGCGGCTATTAAAAGCATCACATCTTACTGTGAAAGAACTTTAGATTTTACCATTTGCAATGTGACCAAATCATAAGTAGATACAATTAAATAGTAAATACAGAAAACCCTAAAATATTAAACTATATTTTAGGGTTTTACTCATATATAATAAAAAAGTAGAAGAAGGAGTATGACAGTGGGAAGGGAGACGATGATGGAAGAGGCAATTAGAGCATTTATCGAGGGGATTGATTATGAAACGGTAAGAATGACATATGGGGCACAGGTTACAGAAGGTACAGAATGGAACATTACAAAGCATAGTCATGCGGTGATGGAGATTATCTATATGACAGATGCCAAAGTATATATAGAAGGTACTGAAAAAAATATACATTCAGTATGGAGTGATGTCGTGATTTATCCAGCGTATACAGTGCATCAAGAGTATGTCGATGTCAATAAAAAGCAAAAATGTATGTACATATGGCTAGATGTCAAAAGCAGTGAGAGCCTAACGACTCCTTTTATTATAAAAGATGTAGATGGTCAATTACATTGGCTGATCAAAGAACTCGTAGCATTGAACAAAAATGGTAATGGAGAACTGGAGAAAAAGTTAATCAAGACCTATATCCAAGCGATGTTTCTAAATATACAACGCAATGTGATGAATAAAGAAGTGAAAAAAGATATAGTAGAACAAGCGATCCATTATATGCAGTGCCATTATGCAGATGATATGACGATTGAGGAACTTGCGAAAGAGCTTTATATCAATCCTACCTATCTGTGTAGAGTTTTCAAGAAAAAGATAGAAATGACCCCTATGCAATATTTAATCCACTTAAGGATTGAAACGGCAAAAAAGCTACTTATTACGACAGACTTTAGCGTTAATGAAATTGCCGAATATATAGGAATTTGTGATAGTAAATATTTTAGTAAACTTTTTAAAAAGAAAGAAAATATAACCCCCTCTGAATTTAGATCAAAAAGTAAGAAAAGTACACTTTTTAACAATTAAAGTACTCCTGTTTTACCTTGCACCAATGGTATAATATGAACTATAAAACAATAAAAATAAATATTTTATTAGACAATATGACTAACAGGAGGGTTTGGTATGGAAAATAAATTTAGATTAAACGGTGACTTACCAAAGGTAGGTATTCGTCCAACGATTGATGGACGTAGAAATGGTGTACGTGAATCTTTAGAAGATCAAACAATGGGGATGGCAAAACGTGTAGCTGAGTTCATCGAAAAGAACTTAAGACATGCAAGTGGTGAGCCAGTGGAGTGTGTAATTGCAGATACAACAATTGGACGTGTAGCAGAAGCAGCAGCTTGTGAAGCGAAGTTCCAAAAAGAGAATGTAGGCGTATCACTTACTGTGACACCTTGTTGGTGCTACGGTACAGAAGTAATGGATCAAAACCCACATCGTATCAAAGGAATCTGGGGATTCAATGGTACAGAAAGACCAGGTGCAGTATTCTTAGCAGCAGCAGCAGCAGGGCATGACCAAATGGGTTATCCAGTATTCTCAATCTATGGAAGAGATGTTCAAGATGGTTCGGATACAGAGATTCCAGAAGATGTACAAGAAAAAATCCTTGCATTCATCAAATCTGGTATTGCAGTAGCAACAATGAAAGAAAAATCATACCTTTCTATCGGTGGTGTATCAATGGGGATTGCAGGTTCTATTGTAGATCCACACTTCTTCAGTGATTACCTAGGTATGCGTAATGAATATGTAGATATGACAGAAATCAAGCGTCGTGAAGACGAAGGTATCTATGACCATGAAGAGTACGAAAAAGCACTTGCATGGGTAAAGGCTAACTGTAAAGAAGGTATTGAGATTAATAAACCACACCTTATTAAAGATGCAGAAGGTAAAGAGAAGGACTGGGAGTTCGTTGTAAAGATGACTTTAATCTGTCGTGATCTTATGGTAGGGAACCCACGTCTTGCAGAAATGGGATTTGTTGAAGAAGCTTGTGGACATAATGCTATCGCAGCTGGTTTCCAAGGTCAAAGACAATGGACAGATTACCTACCAAATGGTGACTTTATGGAAGCAATGCTTAACTCATCATTTGACTGGAATGGTATAAGAGAATCATTCGTTGTAGCAACAGAAAATGATGCACTTAATGGTGTAGCAATGATGTTTGGGCACCTTCTTACAGGTACATCACAAATCTTCTCAGATGTACGTACATATTGGAGCCCAGATGCTGTGAAGCGTGTAACTGGCTATGAACTTGAAGGAATGGCTGCAAATGGTATCATTCACCTTATTAACTCAGGTGCAACAACACTTGATGGTACAGGTAAGCAAAAAGATGCTGAGGGTAAACCAGCAATGAAACAATATTGGGATATCACAGAAGAAGAAGCACAGGCTTGTCTTGATGCAACTACTTGGCCATCAGCAAACAGAGAATACTTCAGAGGGGGCGGATACTCTTCATGCTTCTTAAGTGAAGGTGGTATGCCTGTAACAATGAGCCGTATTGCACTTGTAAAAGGCTTAGGACCAATTCTTCAAATCGCAGAAGGTTATACAGTAACACTTCCAGAAGAAGTACATGATGTACTCAACAAACGTACAGACCAAACATGGCCAACAACATGGTTCGCACCAAAGTTAACAGGAGAAGGTGCATTCAAAGATGTCTATAGCGTTATGGATACATGGGCAGCAAATCATGGTGCGATCAGTTATGGACACGTTGGAGCAGACTTAATCACATTAGCGTCTATGCTTCGCATTCCAGTAGCAATGCACAACGTAGAAGAAGAGCGTATCTTCAGACCAAAAACATGGGGTGCATTTGGTACACAAGATAAAGAGGGTGCAGACTACCGTGCATGTAAAAACTTCGGACCACTTTACAAAAAAATCTAATACCTACTAGAAGGAAGTGACGCATTATGTTAAAAGGCATACCGGCTATTGTTTCACCAGAACTTATCAAAGTATTAATGGAGATGGGGCACGGAGATGAGATCGTCTTTGCAGATGGTAATTTTCCAGCAGCAGCATGTGCAAAGCGACTTATTAGATGTGATGGACATACAGTGACAGAGCTTTTAGAAGCTATCTTACCACTGTTCCCATTAGATCCATATACGAAAGATCCAGTGACACTTATGGAAGTTGTGAAAGGCGATACTGTGGCACCAACTATTTGGGACACATATAAAGAAATCATTGAAAAGCATGAAGCAACTGCTAATACAATCGAATACGTAGAGCGTTTTGCATTTTATGAAAGAGCAAAAGAAGCTTATGCAGTGGTAGCAACAAGTGAATCTGCACTTTATGCAAACATCATATTAAAAAAAGGTGTTATAACAGAGTAAACATAAAAAAGAGAGGGGATACCCTCTCTTTTTGTAGCATCTGCAATGGGGAAAACCAACAGTACAAGAAGACATTGAAAGGTGTAGGTGGGGGAATGTACAAAATAGCATTGATAGATGACGAAATGATTGTAAGAGAAGGTATGAAAGAACTTATTCCTTGGCAAGAACTAGGGTTAGAGCTTATAGGAACGGCGGAAGATGGCGTAGCGGGCTATAAGTTAATAGAAGAAAAGAAGCCTGATATCGTATTGTTAGATATTAATATGCCAAAATGTGATGGGATTGAACTAGCGAAGCGTGTAAAGGAAGTTTATGCACACATAAAAATAGTATTTATTAGTGGTTATGATGAGTTTGATTATGCAAGACAAGCAGTAAGAATAGGGGTAGAAGACTATATTTTAAAGCCTATTACAAAGGTAGAGATAAAAAAACTCCTAAGCAAAATGGTTAGACAACTTGATAATGAGAAGGCGGAGCAGAAAAAGTCACTTGTTTTAGTACAACAACAGATCATGCAAGAGCTTCTAATGAATCAAATACAACCAAATATGATAGAGAAAAAATGTAAAAAAGTAAATATACCTTGTCAGTGTCCGGCTTATGGCGTGTTCTTTGTGGATCCAGATGAAAGACTTGATGGTGGCGAAAAAACAACATCAATAACGCTTACAAGCTTCGTTGTGCAAAATATTGTAAGGGAGATTTTAGAACATAAGAAGTGGGGAATAGCTTTTGAAGTTGAAGGTGTGACAGGTGTATTCTATACCAGCCAAGCAACGGAATGGATAAGGCAACAAGAAGAGTATGATCAACATATGCATGTGATCCAAAAGACGATTCAACAATCAGTAGGTATCCAAGTGAGTATAGGGGTAGGCAATCTTGTGACCAATATCCAAGATGTTTATCAATCTTATGAGGAGGCAAAAAGTGTCCTTAAGTCACGTTTTTTAAAAGGCACTGGGCAGGTCATATATTACCAGGATACCGCATATCAAAAGGCAGATGTACAATGTTTGCTTGAATGGGAAGAACGTATACTAGATGCACTTGTAGATAGAGAAACATTTTGTAGAGCCATTCAAAATATAGGGATAGAGATGAAACGAGAAAAAGTTGTGGTTGAAGATATACAACAGATATGGGGGCATATTCTGTATGGGGTTGTGAAGAAACTTAGTGAACAGAATAAGCAGATTATCCTGGAAGTATCAGGTGGTTTAGATATGACAAAAGAAATTCAGCAATGTAAAACATTTGGGCAGATGCAACAATTTATTATTGACTTGTATGATGAATATCGTGCATCAATTGCTGAAGATATAAACGCTACACAGAGTTATGTAGATAGCATCAAAAGTTTTATTAAAGAAAACTACACAGATCCAGAACTATCAGTGAAGCATATCTGTGACCATATCCATATCAGTGCTAGTTATGTAGGACAAATTTTTAAAAAAGAAATCGGTAAAACTTTTATACAGTATGTAACGGCATTTCGTATAGAAAAAGCCAAGGAATTGTTAACGTACACAAATCTTAAAACTTATGAGATTACTGAAAAGGTAGGGTATGTGGATGCCCATTATTTCAGTGTCATATTTAAAAAATATACACACGTAACACCATCAGAATACAGAAAGAGAAATAGGGATGAATAAAAAAAGTAAGAACCAGTCGCTTCAACAGCAAATTATAACAAGCTTTTTGATACTGGTTATAGGTATAACCATTATAGCAAGTAGTTTTCATGCGTATCAATTACATAAAAGCATCGAAAAGGATACACATATTTATTCTTATGAGATTGTCAAGCAATTAGGCAGAACTTTAGATGGCTATATTCAGCATATGAAAGAACTTTTATGGATTGTAACTAATCAAGAAGAAGACTTGATTGAAAAGCTAAGAGAGCCTCTTACCCAACCGACTGCTAAGAAAAGTGTTTTCTTGGAAGAACTAAGAAAAAGAGATGGTAAAGCAACGGATATTGTCTCTATCCATATCTTTGGAGAAAATGGCCTTGTGCTGACAGATGGTATACCAAATCAAGTAAAAGATTATATTGATGTCAGGGAACTGGCATGGTATAAGGAGGCCGTTGAAGCAGATGGTGCAACGGTTGTATCCTCATCCCATACACAGAACTATCTTAAAAATGATACCAGATGGGTGTTTTCGGTAAGTGCGGCTATTAAAGATGGAGAGGACATTTTAGGGGTTGCACTTATTGATATGAGTTATAAGACAGTAATGGATATGTGCAATGAGATACGACTTGGAGAACAGGGCTATATCTATATCGTAAATCAAAAAGGAGATATGATTTACCATCCAAAACAGCAGCTGATCTACTCGGGAATTCTGAAAGAAGATGTGGAGAGGATTACCGAGCTAGAAGAAGGCAGTTTCACAGAGCGTGTAGGTGCAAGGCGCTTGGCAACGGTGCATACCATAGAAGAAGCAGGCTGGCATATAGTAGGGGTTTCCTATATAGGGGAGCTACTGGTGTCAATGAAAGAAATGATCATTCCAGGTCTATGTGTAACACTGCTTTGTATAGTTGTGAGCTGGGTTATTGCAAGAAGAATGGCAAGGCGTATATCAGAGCCGGTACGACAGTTGCAAGATAAAATGAGACAGGTAGAAGAAGGAAAATTAGATGATGGCATTGAGGTGGCTTGCACGACGTTGGAAATTGAAAGTTTGACATACTCTTTCAAAAAAATGATTAGTCGTATACAAGAACTAATAGAAGAGGCGAAAGATCAGCAACGAAGATTGCGAAAAAGTGAACTGAGCATTTTGCAAGCACAAATCAATCCTCACTTTTTGTACAATACATTAGATACGATTATATGGCTTGGAGAAAAAGAAGAACACGAAAAGGTTGTACATATGACAGCGGCTTTAGCCAGATATTTTAGATTAAGCCTTAGTAAAGGCAAGGAAATTATTACAATCTACGAAGAAATACAACACATTAAGCACTATTTAGAAATACAAAAAATAAGGTATGCAGACAAGCTCTCTTATGAGATAGATATCCAACCAGAAGTTTTTGACTATATGACGGTCAAAATTACCTTGCAACCCTTAGTAGAAAACGCACTTTATCATGGTATTAGGGATGTGGATGGTGGCGGTTGTATACGTGTAAGTGCTTGGAAAGAGGAAGAAAGAATCGTTTTTGAAGTCTATGATAATGGCAAGGGAATGACGAGTGAGCAACTAGAAACCATATTTACACGTCCATTACCAAAGTCTATTACTAAAGGTGGTGTGGCGATAAAAAATGTCCAACAACGTATCAAGATTTACTTTGGCAATGATTATGGACTGACTTATAGTAGTCAAGAAGGATGCTACACAAGTGTCAAGGTTACGATTCCGTTACTAGAGGCAGGTGAAGTATATGAGTAAAAGGAAAGACTTTTATAAATATAGCATGGGGGTTGTGAGCGTCATTTTATTGATACTCACTTTTCAAGGCATGTACAATTACGTAGCACATAAACAGGAGATAGAAATTTGTTTTGTATCAAAGACAGATGATGAAAGGTTTGTGTTTTGGGAAATGATGCGCATGGGAGCAGAACTTGCGGCAAAGGAGTTGGGTGTTCAACTTACTTATGTAGGTCCAAAGGATGAGAATTCAGCTGAAGAACAGTATGCAGTAGTAGAAACTGTCTTAGAAGCAAAGCCAGATGTATTGATTGTATCACCCATAGATAAAGAGGTTTTGAAAAAACCTATTGAAAAAGCTAAACAACAAGGCATCATACTGGTAGGTGTGGATTCTACGACAGAACAAATAGAACATAATGTGGCTACAGATAATGTAGAAGCAGCAATTACATTGATGCAGCATCTGGGTAACTTGATAGGGGGACGAGGCACAGTAGCTGTGCTTAATTTTCAAGCAGATGCAACGACTGCAAGGGATAGAGAAAAAGGATGTATCGAGGCGGCACGCGCATTTAAAGACATTAAGTTGTTACCAACAACTTATGTGGATGGTGAAGTATTTGCAGCCTATGAAGCAGCAAAAAAACTACTGAGCAATAACCCGTCTATAAATGGCATTTTTTGTACCAATCAGTATATGACAGAAGGAGCGTACTTAGCAGTTAGTGAACTAGAACTGATGGAAAAAGTAAAGGTAGTAGGATTTGATAGTTCGAGGCTTGTTATAGAAGGGATAGAAAAAGATGGTATCGAAGGCGTTATGGTACAAAAACCTTTCAATATGGGATATATGAGCGTGAGAACGGCCGTTGAACTTTTAAGAGGAAAGAAAACCCCAGAGAAGATAGATATAGATTATAAATTTGTCACAAAACAAGATATTTATGAAACAGAAAACCAGAAGTTGCTTTATCCTATTGTAAAATAAGACTAGATTGATAGGTGAATATTTAAGTTTTTTATAAAAAACAAACTAAAAGTGTGAAAAAACAAACTAAGAGTGTGGAAAAATAAACCAAAATAATCAGAAAACAAGATATAATTCTAGTATAACATATCATAAATCATGTATGACGGAGGTGAAGCATGTGAAAGAAAATATTCTGATTATGGAAGGAATTGACAAATCATTCCCTGGCGTACGCGCACTTGATCAGTGTCAGCTAGAACTTAAAAAGGGAGAGGTACATGCTCTAGTAGGTGAAAATGGGGCAGGGAAATCTACGTTGATGAAGATTCTTACAGGAGTCTATACAAAGGATGCTGGAAAGATTATTTATAAAGGTCAGGAAGTAGATATACCTAATACAAAAGTAGCTCAAGAGCTAGGAATCACCATCGTTCATCAAGAACTTAACTTAATGCCAGATTTAACAGCAGCACAAAACATTTTTATCGGCAGAGAGTTTATGGGCAAAGATAAGGTGTTTATCAATGATGCGGTAGCCAATGAAAAAACACAAGCACTGTTTGATAAGATGAACTTAGACTTAGATCCTAAGGGGAAAGTGGGAAGCCTAACAGTTGCCAAGCAACAGATGGTAGAAATCATAAAAGCACTTTCTTTTGATGCATCAATCCTCATTATGGATGAACCTACAACAGCACTTACAAATGCAGAGATAGAAGAGCTCTTCAAGATGATTGAAGACTTAAAAAATAAAGGTGTTACGATCGTCTACATCTCACACAGAATGGAAGAACTGATGCGCATCACAGATCGCATTACAATCATGCGTGATGGATGCTATGTCAATACAGTAGAAACAAAGAATGTATCACTAGATGACATTATCAGTATGATGGTAGGTCGTACTATTTACCAAGAGCCAAGAGGTAACAGTAAAA
The DNA here is from genome assembly GCA_051650305.1 of Cellulosilyticaceae bacterium. Lineage (GTDB taxonomy): Bacteria > Bacillota > Clostridia > Lachnospirales > Cellulosilyticaceae > JBOFDK01. The sequence continues at coordinate 16,910 of JBOFIT010000047.1, read as the reverse complement.
ATGCTCAGGGTGAAGTTGTACTAGAAGTACAAAACTTCAATAGAGGAAAGAGTATTAAAGACGTAAGCTTTAAGTTACATAAAGGTGAAATTTTAGGTTTCTCAGGACTTATGGGAGCTGGACGTACAGAAGTTGCGCGTGCGATCTTTGGTGCTGATAAGCTAGAAAGTGGCAAGATACTTGTAAAAGGTAAGGAAGTTAAAATCAGACAACCTAAAGATGCTGTAGAAAATGGCATAGGGTACTTATCAGAAGATAGAAAAGCATTTGGTCTTACACTGACAGAGACAGTAGAAGAAAATGTTTCATTAGCATCAGTTGATAAGTTTATGAAAAATGGTTTCACAAACTTCAAGAGTATCGAGTCTATCACAAAAGAGTATATACAGAAGCTTTCAATCAAGACACCACACGGCAAGCAAAAAGTACGCAACTTATCAGGTGGTAACCAACAAAAAGTTGTTATTGCAAAGTGGTTATTAAGAGACTGTGATGTACTGATCTTCGATGAACCAACAAAAGGAATCGACGTTGGTGCAAAGAGTGAAATTTATAAACTTATTTCAGACCTTGCAGCAGAAGGCAAATCAATCATTGTTATTTCTTCAGAATTACCAGAGGTACTAAGACTAAGTGATCGCGTAATGGTCATGTGTGAAGGTCGTATCACAGGAGCGATTAATATTGAAGAAGCAACACAAGAAACAATTATGAAATGTGCAACTAACAGAGATGTGGTATAAGGGGGATAAACATGAGCCAATTAGCAACAAATTCACAGACAGGTAATAAAACAAATAAGATAGGCAACTTACTCAATCATTCAGCAGCACAAAAGATGCTTGCCTTTGCAGCATTAATTATACTTTTTGTATTCTTTTCTATTGCATCAGAATTCTTCCTTACAGTGGATAACGTTATATCCATCGTCTTAGCGACATGTGTTAATGGTATTTTAGCACTAGGGGTAACTTTTGTTATCATCAGTGGTGGGATGGATTTATCACTTGGAACAGTTATGACATTTAGTTCGGTAATGGCAGCTGTAAGTATTTCGAACTGGGGCTTACCACTTTGGGCTGGATGTATCGTAGGGGTTATGACAGGCGCATTATGTGGATGTACAACAGGTAACTTAGTATCACGATTAAAATTACCACCATTTATCGCAACACTTGGTATGATGATGGTTACAAAAGGGCTTTCATTAGTTATTTCTAATAAAGCACCAGTATACTTCCCAGATAGAGCACCAGATATGCCAAATCAATTTGTATTTAGAGATATCGCTCTAGGAAGCTTTGTGAAATTTGAAAACTTTAGCATTCCAAACGCTGTATGGGTGTTTGTAGTCATGGCAATCATCGGTGCAATCGTTCTTAACAAGACAAAACTTGGTAGATACAACTTTGCAATTGGTAGTAATGAAGAAGCAACAAGACTTTCAGGTGTTAACGTTGTAAGATGGAAAATCGCAATCTACACATTATGTGGCGCATTTGTAGGGGTTGCAGGTATCGTTATGGCATCAAGACTTGGATCAGCACAACCAGCATTAGGTCAAGGGTATGAATTAGATGCTATTGCAGCTGTAGTTATTGGTGGAACATCACTTAGTGGTGGAGCAGGTACGATTCTTGGAACAATTATTGGTGCATTTATCATGAGTACATTATCAAATGGTCTTAAAGTTATGGCAGTGCCACAAGAATGGCAAACAGTTATTATCGGTGCAGTTTTAATTCTTTCAGTATTAATGGATATGATGAGAAAGAAAAATAAGAAATAAAAAATGACTCTTAATTAGCATTTTGCTAATGAAATATAGGGTAAAAAAATTATGGGAGGCGTAGTATGAAACTTAAAAAATTAGCAGTAGTAGGACTGAGCATGTTAATGGCAATGGGAACAGTAGGGTGTGGACAAAAGGCACCAGAAGCAAAACCACAAACAGGAGCTGAGTCAACAAATACAGGTGGCTCAGAAAAAGTATTAATCCCAGTTATTGCAAAAGGATTTAACCATCAATTTTGGCAAGCAGTTAAGATCGGAGCTGAACAAGCAGCTAAAGATTTAGGCGTAGAAATTACTTTTGAAGGAACAGAGACAGAAGCTCAAATTGATAAGCAATTAGAAATGCTTCAAGCTGCATTAACAAAGAAGCCACAAGCCATTGCACTTGCAGCTCTTGACTCAAAATCTACAACACCATACCTTGAGCAAGCACAAGCAGCTGGCATTCCAGTTGTAGGCTTCGACTCAGGCGTAGATAGTCCTATTGTAAAGACAACTTGTGCAACAGATAACTATGCTGCGGCAGCACTTGCAGCACACAAGATGGCTGAGCTTATCGGTGGAGAAGGTAAAGTAGGTGTTGTTGTACACGACCAAACAAGCCAAACAGGTAGAGATCGTCGTGATGGATTTATCAACACACTTAAAGAAGAATATCCAAACATTGAAGTATTAGAGCCACAATACGGTGACGGAGACCATGCAAAATCAACAGAAGCAGCAAAAGCTATTATTGCAGCTAATCCAGATGTAAAAGGTATGTATGGTGCAAATGAAGGTTCAGCAGTAGGTGTTATTAATGCGGTTAAAGAACTTAATAAAGTAGGTACAATTACAATCGTAGGCTTTGACTCAGGAAAAATCCAAATTGATGCTATTAGAGAAGGTGTATCTGCAGGTGCAGTAACACAAGATCCAGTAGGTATCGGTTATAAAGCTGTAGAAGCTGCATACAAATCATACAAAGGTGAAGCGACACCAGAGTTTATTGATACAGGATTCAAGTGGTTCGATGCAACAAACATCGACGATGAAGATATCCAAAGAGTTATTTACGAATAAAATCATTTCCAACTCCCCCACAGATGCCTCTACAAACTGATGTAGAGGCATTTGCCCATACAAAAAAATAATAAGCGTATAGACATTTAACATTTATATAATCAGGAGGAATAAAACATGAAAAAAGGGTATGCAGCATTTGATTTTGGAGCATCAAGTGGAAGACTTGTATTAGGCAGTGTAGAAAATGGTAAGATGGTATTAGAAGAGATTCACCGTTTCCCTAATGAGCCAGTGATGACTAATGGAGGATTTTATTGGGATTTCTTAAGACTGTTTCATGAGATGAAGCAAGGTCTTAAGAAGTTAGCGCTGAAGAAAGATGTAGAGGTACAGTCTATCGGGATAGATACATGGGGTGTTGATGGGGGATGGTTAGATAGTGAAGATAAGCTTATCAATCAGCCAGTACACTACAGAGATGGTAGAACGAAGAAAGTAATGGATGAAGTACATGAAAGCATCTCGGTAGAAGAGCTTTACAAGATGACAGGTGTGCAAAAGCAAGCGTTCAATACAGTTTATCAGCTGTATCATGATAAGAAGTACAACCCGATCATCAAAGCGTACGGGAAGAGTTGGCTGTTTATGCCAGACTTATTTGGGTTTATGCTAACAGGCAATAAATACAATGAGTATACTATTGCATCAACAGGTTCACTTATTGATCCGGTAACAAGAAACTATAATCAACAAGTGTTTGAGAAACTAGGTATACCAGTAGAAGCTATGCAAGAGCTTGTGATGCCAGGAACAGCAGTGGGAACATTAACAAAAGAAATTCAAGAAGAAGTAGGCCTTGGTCCAGTTAAAGTAGTAGCAGTAGGTAGCCATGATACGGCATCAGCAGTAGCAGCGACACCAATGACGACAGGAAATGAAGTCTATCTTGTGTGTGGAACATGGTGCCTCATGGGAATGGAACTTGATGTACCTTGCTTGAAAGAAGAAGCGAGAAAATTTGACTTAACAAATGAAGGCGGTGTAGAAGGTACGACGCGCCTACTTAAAAATATCAATGGTCTATGGTTCTTGCAACAGCTCAAAAAAGGTTGGAATGAAGAAGGTATGCAAATTGATTTTCCAGATATCGTTCAAGCGGTAAAAGGATGCGATCATGAGTATGCTATTGATGCAGCTGATGAAAGGTTTTTAGCACCTAAGCATATGCAACAAGAGATTGTAGCATGCTGTGAAGAAAAGTATGGCATTGTATTAGAAGGTGTAGGCGCTATTGCAAAAGCAGCTTATAACGGATTAGGACAACTTTACAAAGAGACCATTGAATCATTAGAAGCATTAAGTGGTAAGGAAATAGATACTATTTGTATGATTGGCGGCGGTGTGAAAGATACATACTTATGTGAAAAAGTAGCTGAAGTAACAGGTAAGCAAGTAGTAGCAGGGCCAATTGAAGCATCATCTATTGGTAATGTTCTGATGCAAATGAAAGGCGTTGGAGCGATTCAGACATTAGAACAAGGAAGAGAACTCGTAAAAACTTCTTTTGAGACAATTCGTTACTAGATGATTGATGTTGGACGGGTGTTGTGGTAGAATGAAAGACAAAACCACAACACCGGACATGAGGGGGAGTAGAGTATGTTGGCTTTAGAACGACAACAAGCCATATTAGATTTAATTTATACGAATAAAGCTGTGAAAGTCACGGATTTGAGTCAGCAATTTAATGTAACAGAAGAGACGATTAGAAGAGACTTAGAGAAGCTTGCAAAGAAGGGCGTCGTTAAGAAAACGTATGGTGGGGCTGTTTTAAATGAGCAGCCAGAGGAGAACGAACTAGAGGACACCACCTTTGATCATCGTATTAAAGAGAATATGGAAAGTAAGGAAAAGATAGGTAGAGCTATTGGCGAGATGATTCAAGCTGGAGAAACAATCATATTAGATTCAAGTACAACATGCCTAGAAGTAGCCAAGCGCCTCCCAAAGCAAAAACGTATGACTGTCATTACAAATAGTGTAAGTGCAGTTATTGAACTAAGTGCCCATGAAGAGGTGACAGTTATCTCTACGGGTGGTACATTAAGAACTGCGTCAATGTCTTTGATTGGTCCCACTGCTAAAAAGAATATTGCAAACTACTATGCAGATAAGCTCATCTTATCTTGTAAAGGCGTCAGTCTTTCAAGAGGGATTATGGAGTCAAATGAACTTGAAAAAGAGATTAAACAATGTTTTGTAGAAGCTGCAAGTCAAGTCATCTTAGCTGTAGACCATGGTAAAATCAACAAAGGCGCACTTTATCAATTTATGCCACTGGAGCGAATACATTGTATCGTAACCGATCTACCACTAGATTCACAGTGGGAGGCTGTGTGCCTAGAGAAGGGCATTCGGGTTGTAGTAGCTGAATAAACGAAACAAAACAAAATAACAAGAAGTCAAAAGCAAGAGGTTGGATTGCTTTTGGCTTCTTTTTGTTGTTGTTTAAAAATTTGAATTATTATCAAAAAAAGTATTGAAAAATACAAAAATAAATGGTAATATAAGTACAAACAAAGAAAAAACAACACAAACAAATAAAAACAAACAAACCGATGAGGGGGATTTAAATGTTAGTTAATGAATTTGAAATCAGAAAGCAAATGTGTGATATAGGTCAGAGAGTTTACAACAGAGGAATGGTTGCAGCAAATGATGGTAACTTCTCAGTGAAAATAAGTGAGAATGAAATTCTCTGTACACCAACAGGTGTAAGTAAAGGGTACATGACACCAAATATGATCTGTAAGGTAGATATGGACGGGAACGTTCTTAAGACAGACGGTATCCATAAGCCATCTTCAGAAATCAAAATGCACCTTCGTGTTTACAAATGTAGACCAGACGTAAAATCAGTAGTACATGCACATCCAATGTATGGTACAGCTCATGCAATCTGTGGTATACCACTTACAAAACAAATTATGCCAGAGTCAACAATCTTCCTTGGTGAAGTACCTATTGCTCCATACGGTATGCCATCTACACCAGAAATTCCAGATGCGATTGAACCATACTTCGACGCATACGATGCAGTACTTCTAGAAAATCACGGTGCACTTACTTGGGGACCAGACCTTCTAGGTGCTTACTTCAAAATGGAAGGCTTAGAATTCTATGCACAACTTTCATACACAACACAAATGATGGGTGGACCAAAAGAGTTACCAAAACATGAAGTAGATAGACTTGTAGATTTAAGAAGAGGTATGAACTTACCAGGTAAGCATCCATGTATCGATGGTCAAGCAACTTGTGGAACACCTGTACAAGGAACATCAGCACAAGAAGATAGCCAAGACCTTATCGCACGTATCACAAAAGAAGTAATCGCTAGCCTTTCTAAGTAATGATGGATAAGGAAAGCTGCATTCAAGAAGTGGTCCAAAAAGTCTTACAAGAATACAGCATGAGCCAATCTCAGCCAGCTATAACGAGAGAATGGGCCAATCAGGTAATAGAGAAAATAGTGCATAGAGCAACAGAGCACTACGGTGTATCAGTTGTCGTAGGGGTAACAACAAAGGAAGGGCATCCGATAAGTATCCAGTGCATGGATGGTGCCTTTCTGATAAGTTACGAGCTAGTACTAAAGAAGTGCTACACATCAGTAGCACTGAAAATGCCTACACATGAGGTAGGTAAACTTCTAAGTAAAGGAAGTGACTTAGAAGGATTAGAGAAGATGGTAGACAACAAGATTATAGGTCTTGATGGAGGCTATCCAATCTTACATAGGGGTGGAGTTATTGGAGCAATTGCTGTAAGCGGTGCAACAACAACAATTGATAGAGAATTGGCTTGTTTTGGAGCCGAGTTATTTGAGAGAAGGTGATGCAGTGACAGAGGATAAATTAAATCAAATCGTGGCAAAAATTATTGGTGAGATGGATCAGCCATTAAGTCCAAAAGGAACATTTGGCGTCTATGAAGAGATGAATGATGCTGTGGCAGCAGCTAAGAAAGCGCAGAAAAAACTAAGAGAAATGCCACTTGAACTAAGAGAGAAAATTATCACAAGTATACGTACAAAGATTTTGGTAAATAAAGAAAAGCTTGCACAGATGGCTGTTGAAGAAACAGGCATGGGAAAAGTAGGCCATAAGATTTTAAAGCATGAGTTAGTAGCAAAGAAAACACCAGGAACAGAATGTATACATATTGATGCTTGGAGCGGTGATCAGGGTCTGACACTTATAGAAAGAGGTCCATATGGCGTTATAGGTGCTGTTACACCTTCAACAAATCCATCAGAGACAGTCTTCTGTAATGCAATGGGGATGATTGCAGCAGGTAACACAGTTGTATTCAATCCACATCCAGGGGCTATTAAGACAACAAACCTTGCGATTAAGCTTATTAATGAAGCTGTAAAAGAGGTAACAGGTCTAGAAGATTTTGCAACAACTGTAAGCAAACCAACAATGGAGTCAGGTAATACCCTATTTACACATAAAGATATTGATTTACTTGTAGCAACAGGTGGTCCAGGTATCGTAGAAGTTATTTTAAGAAGTGGTAAAAAAGGTATGGCAGCAGGTGCAGGTAATCCACCCGTACTTGTTGATGAAACTGCCAATATTAGAAAAGCAGCTGAAGACATTGTGAATGGTGCAAGTTTTGATAACAACTTGCCATGTATTGCAGAAAAAGAAGTACTTGTAGTAGATGAAGTAGCAGATGAACTTATTTACTATATGTTAGCTGAAAATGACTGCTATCTCCTAAGAGGAGAAGAAATTTGTGCATTAGCAGAAAAAGTTCTTGTAGAGAAAAATGGCAAGCATATCATTAACCGTCAGTTTGTGGGTAAAGATGCATCAGTCATCTTAAAAGCAATTGGCATTGATGTACCAGATACAACAAAGTGTATTATCTTCGAAGGGGTAAAAGAAAATATCTTAATCCAAGAAGAGTTGATGATGCCAATACTAGGAATCATTCGTGTTAAAGATGTTGAAGAAGGTATTGCAGCAGCTGTAGAGCTAGAAGGTGGTAACCGTCACTCAGCGCATATGCATTCTTCAAATATAGAAAATCTTACAAAGTATGGTAAAGCTTTAGATACAGCAATCTTCGTTAAAAATGCACCTTCTTATGCAGGTATAGGATTTGGCGGCGAAGGCTTTACGACATTTACAATAGCAAGTAAAACAGGTGAAGGACTAACGAATGCCCAAACCTTTACAAGAGCAAGAAGATGCGTCATGGCAAATGGTTTATATATCAGATAGGAGGCATACTGTGGCAAATTACGAAATGAGTCAAATAGAAGCAATAGTAAAGCAAGTAATGGCTAACTTACAGCAAAATGAAACGGGCCAAAGCGTGAAACCAAATGGCTCACAAGGTAGAATAGCGTATCTTGTAGAAAAAGAAAAACTAGAGATTAAAACATTCGACATCCCAGAAATTAATGATGACGAAGTACTTGTACGCGTAGAAGGATGTGGTGTATGTGGTACAGACGTTCATGAATATAAGAATGATCCATTCGGCCTTATTCCAGTAGTACTGGGACATGAAGGTACAGGTGAAATTGTAAAGATTGGTAAAAATGTCAAGACAGATATGATTGGTAAGCCTCTTCAATTAGGCGATAAAGTTGTAACATCTGTAACAATCAAAGGTTCAGATGAATTTACAACTATTAAACCAGAACGTGCTAACTTAAGTGGTGGTGCAGAAGTATACGGCCTACTACCAGATGATGACTACCGTTTCAATGGATGGTTTGGTGATTACATCATCCTTAGAAAAGGTTCTTCAATCTTTAATGTAAGTGATATGGGACTTGATGAACGTTTACTTATCGAACCAGCGGCTGTAACAGTACATGCGGTGGAGCGTGCAAAGACAACAAACTTACTACGTTTTGATAGCAAAGTACTCGTACAAGGATGTGGGCCAATCGGACTTCTTGTAATCGCTGTATTACGTACAATGGGTATCCAAAATATCGTAGCAGTAGATGGTGATACACAACGTTTACAATTTGCAAAAGAATTAGGCGCAGATTATACATATAACTTCAAAGAATACAAAGATTTTGATGCGATGAAAGATAGCGTTATTGCAGCAACAAATGGTGGTGTAGACTTTGCATTCCAATGTACAGGTGTACCAAGCGCAGCAGCAAATATCTACAAGTTCATTCGTCGTGGTGGTGGACTTTGTGAAGTAGGGTTCTTCGTAGACAATGGTAATGCAACCATTAACCCACACTGGGATATGTGCCAAAAGGAAATTACGATAGTAGGTTCTTGGACATATACCTATAAAGACTATGTGACAACACTTGATTTTATCCGTAGAGCAACAGCGATTGGTTTACCAATTGAAAAGCTTATTACACATCGTTTTGGCTTAGAGGAGCTTAATGAAGCAATGGCTGTTAATATGCGATTAGAAGGTATCAAAGTTGCCTTTGTCAACAAATAGGAGGTAGCTTATGAAAGCAGTAGGACTGATCGAAGTATATGGCTTAGCAACAGCACTTTATGCGATCGATGCAGCTTGTAAAGCAGCAGATGTAACGGTAGAGTACATTGACAAAAATAAGCCAGCTAATGCGGAACAGTTAGAAGTACCACTTCTTATTATGATCAAACTAAGAGGTAATGTATCAAGCGTGACAGCAGCAATTGATGCTGCGAAGCAAGCAAGTGAACAAATTGCAGGTTATGTAGTAGCGCGAGTGATTGCAAGTCCAGATGAAGGACTTGAACAAATGTTAGCGATTAATTGTATTTAAAATAAAAAACAAACATTAGGAGGAATAGAAAATGAAACAAGAAGCTTTAGGAATGGTAGAAACAAGAGGTTTAGTAGCAGCAATCGAGGCATCAGATGCAATGGTGAAAGCAGCAGATGTAACATTAGTAGGTACAGAAAAAATCGGTTCAGGTCTTATCACAGTAATGGTAAGAGGAGATGTAGGAGCTGTTAAGGCAGCAACAGAAGTAGGTGCAGAAGCAGCAGGTAGACTTGGTGAATTAGTAGCAGTACACGTAATCCCAAGACCACATGGTGAAATCGAGAGCATCTTACCAGCAGTTAAAAAATAAGACAAAGAAGAGAGTGATGGCATGAAAGCAATAGGTGTACTAGAAGTAGCTTCTAACATTGCCTCTATTGTTGCAGTGGATGATATGCTGAAAGCCGCAGATGTCACATTAGTTACCACAGAGAAAGCCCTTGGTGGAAGACTTGTAAGTATTGTGATTCAAGGCAGTGTCGGCGATGTCAAAGAAGCTATTGCGTGTGGCAAGAGAAGTGCAGAACGCGTGGGTAAAGTAGCTGCTGTAGCAATCATGAATAGCCCTCATGAAGAGGTAAGTAAGTTGCTTTTACATAGTAGAAGAAAACTGAATGTGTAGGAGTTCTTATGAAAACAAAAAAAGAGAAAATAACGGAAGTAGCCAAAGAGGCTAAAGAAGTAACAAAAGTAGAAGAAACAATCCAAGAACCTCAACAAGTAGCTGAAGAAAACAATCAAGAAGTACATGTAGAGGTAGAAAAAATAGAGAAACCCAAAAAGGTATCACAGGAGGTAGTAAAGCGTATGAACAATCAAGCATTAGGAATGATCGAAACAAGAGGACTTGTAGCAATCACAGAAGCAGCAGATGCGATGCTTAAAGCTGCAGATGTTGTACTTGTAGGTACAGAAAAGATTGGTTCAGGACTTGTATGTGTAATGGTAAGAGGCGATGTGGGTGCTGTAAAAGCAGCTGTAGAAGCAGGTACTGCAGTAGCTGGCAGACTAGGCGAAGTTGTAGCAACACACGTTATCCCAAGACCACACGAGGATATTGAAAAAATACTACCAAAATTCTAATCGGTATCAATAAGGTGCAAAAGGCTATCTCGTCAATAAGTTACTTGTTGAGATAGCCTTTTGTTTATTTAGAGTATGAAGAGGAGGTAATAAGGATGCAAGAAACACTGGAATCACGTATCACACAGATGGTACGTACACACTTATATGAAGAAAAAAGTATGACTGTGCCTATAGGTATATCAGCTAGACATCTACATGTTACACAGGAACATCTTGAAATACTTTTTGGACCAGGAGCAGAGCTTCATCCTATAAAAGAACTTATGGGTGGACAATACGCTGCAAAAGAGCGTGTAACGATCGTAGGACTCAATATGAGAGTACTAGAAAATGTACGTATATTAGGACCGGTACGCAGAGCAACCCAAGTAGAAATCTCCAAGACAGATGCTATCAAGCTAGGTGTTGTAGCACCTATCCGAGAGTCAGGGGACTTAAAAGGTGCGGCATCTATAACAATTGTAGGGCCAAAGGGTGTTATTCGCTTAGAAGAAGGTTGCATTGTGGCCAAGAGACATATTCATATGAGTCCAGAAGATGCAGCGTTCTTTGATTTGAAGGATAATCAAATTGTAAGTGTAGAAATAGGTGAGGAAAGAGAGGGGACTTTAAATCATGTACAAGTAAGAGTAGACCCTACATTCACCTTGGAAATGCATATTGACACAGATGAAGCCAATGCGCTAGGAATAGGTTGTAAAAGTGTAGCAAAGGTTTTAAAGCCATAGAGGAGGCAGCAAAATGATTTTAGGAACGGTGATAGGAAGTGTTGTTTCAACAAGAAAACATGAGGCACTCGTGGGCAACAAACTGCTTATAGTGCAACCTTTAGAACAAGAGGCAACAGGTAAGTTTGTGGCAATAGATACAGTAGGAGCAGGTATAGGTGAAGTGGTACTTGTCACAACAGGACACAATGCAAAGTATGCGAGTTACCATAGCAATGCACCAATCGATGCAGCCATAGTGGGCATCGTAGATGAAGGCAGTAACTTGAAATAGTAGAACAGGAGGTGAGAAAATGGAGAGTCAAATGTTAAAACAGATGATACTAGAGGCAGGTATAGTAGGTGCAGGTGGTGCAGGTTTTCCAACCCATATCAAACTTGCTACAGATATGGAATACCTAGTGGTGAATGCCGCAGAATGTGAGCCACTTCTTTACACAGATGAGCAATTACTTAGTCATTATGGAAGAGAAATCGTGGCAACGATTCATGAGGTTATCACAGCTTGTGGTATTGGGAAAGCTGTGATAGGTATGAAGAAAAAACATAAAGTGCTTATAGAACGTCTTAGTGAGTACACAGAAAAGTACAGCAATGTAAAGATTGTACCAACCGACAACATTTACCCTATTGGCGATGAGTTGACACTTATACGTGCTTGTACAGGAAAAGTTGTTGAAAGAGGACAACTGCCAAGTAGTCAAGGCGTGGTAGTGATGAATGTAGAGACATTATGGAATATACATGAGAAGGTTTCGGCAAATAAAAATGTAACCCATACGTATGTAACAATCAATGGCGAAGTAGCAAATCCAATGGTATATTGTGTGCCAATCGGCATGACCATTAGAGCATTTGTAAAAAGTATAGGTGAAGTGCTAGAAGGTAAGCTTATCCTTATGGGAGGTCCTATGATGGGTCGCTTTGTAGGTGAAGATACAGTGATTACAAAAACAACTAAAGGTATTATTCTTTTGCCAAACAACCATTTTCTACATCAACTGAAACAACGTGCAACATCCAAAAGTGTGAAGCGCATAATGTCTAGCTGCTCACAGTGTAGAATGTGTACAGACTTATGCCCTAGAAACCGTTTAGGACACAAAGTAGAACCACATAAGTTGATGAATGCCTTTGCCAATGGGATTCTACAGCATTATGAAGGCATTGATACAGCATTAGGATGCTGTGGATGCAACTTATGTTCTTATTACTCATGTCATCATGGGTTATCACCAGGGACGCTGATGACAGAAGTCAAACAAGAAATGTTAAAGGCAAAGATCAAGCCTACACAAATAATAGGGACTAAAGCAAAAGAAGAAAAGTATTTGCAAGTACCATCTGAAAGACTGGTGGAACGTATTGGATTTGGTAAATACAAAAGTCATCCAAAGTTATCAGAGGCGGTTATAGAGCCACAAGAAGTTAGGATACCATTTTCACAGCATATTGGTCAGCCTTCAACTTGTAGCGTTAAAGAAGGTGAAAAAGTCGTATGTGGACAAGTGATTGCAGAACCAGCTAAGAATGCGTTGGGAACAACTATTCATAGTAGTATAAATGGAATCATTAAACAGATTAAGTCAGATTGCATTGTGATACAACAAGGGGAGGAGCGATAGGCGATGAATGAAGGAAGATCACTAGGAGTTATGGAATACCGCTCAGTAGCTTTAGGGCTACAGGCGGCAGATGCTATGGTGAAAGCATCAACTATTAAAATAATCATGATGCAGACGGTTTGCCCAGGTAAATACATCATCATGTTTGAAGGCAAACTCTCCTCAGTGCAAATGGCGATGGAAGTTGGGAAAAAGGAGCCTTTCGATACAGTATTAGTGGATTCGTACTGTCTAGGCAATCCAGATGATAATCTATTTGCAGCTATTTATGGAACAGTAGAAAAAGGTGAGATTGAAGCACTTGGTATACTAGAAGGCTATTCAGTAGCATCTATCGTAGGCGCAGCAGATGAAATGGTGAAGACAAGTCCAGTGAAATTGATAGAAGTACGTCTGGCTAGAGGGATGACAGGGAAATCCTATGCACTCTTTGCAGGTGAAGTTGCAGCAGTAGAAGCTTCATTAGAAAAGGCAAAGACAATGCTTATAGAAAGTGGGATGTATCTACATAGTGCAGTGATTGCAAGGCCACACCCACAGATATGGGAGATGTTGGATTAAAGTATAAAGTAATGTAAAAGAATACAGCACGGTAGGTTGCTAAAGGCAACTTACCGTGCTGTATTCTTTTGGTGAATAACCATAGGCTTTTTTGAAGCGTTTGCTATAGTAGAAGACATCAGAATAGCCCACCAACTCAGCAATCTCAGACACTTTATATTTTTGTGTCTCAAGGAGTTTTTTAGAGGCTTCTAATCGATAAGTAGTGATGTATTGTAGGAGCGATTGATTGGAAGCTTTTTTAAACAGCGTACCGAGATAAGAAGTATTGAGTCCAAAAACATCAGCAAGCTTGGCCACTGATAAATCGACATCTTGATAGTGTTCGTGGATATAGCTCATAATCTTTTGGCTAAGGACAATATCAGAAGGGAGAGCATCCTTGCTTGATAGGCATTGCAGACCATAAGAAATGAGCAGATTTTTGAGGTCCTCAAGTGAATAATATTCATCTAATAAATCAAGTGTATGCTGATGTATATTGTTTTCGAGGTCGATTAATTCAGAATAAAAAATCTTATAGGTAAGTAAAATCTCATGGAGTACAGTATGAAGGTAGTATACGCTAGATTGCTCTACAATCTGAGCAAAACACTTGTCAAAAAAATCCTGTAGGCCAGTAGTATCTCGAGAATTAATAAGTGTTGTAAGTTTTTGCCGCACCTTTGAAACTGATTTATGAAGTGATTGTGGAGAGGTTTGCAGCATATCTTGCTGAAAATGAAGGATGCAAGATGTTGGATGGAAATATCGTTTGCCAAGTCCTTCAAGTGTGGCTTTGTAGTAAGGGAGCCAAGGGCGTTCGATAAAAAAGAGCTCGCCTAATAAATAGCAAGTATAGTTCGTGTGATTACCAATAAAAGATTCTAATAAGTGTTGAAGGTCATGGTAGTCGGAGGCATGTTCTAAAAATACTTGAAAGATATAAATATACTCAGATTCTTTAAAATACTCACAGATAAAGCCATAAGAAAGAAAAGTATCTTTCAGTGCATCCAAGTTATCGGTATTGTTATCGCTCATATAACAACTAATAAAGGTTGAAGCTGTCGTATTTTTGAGTTCGGGATAACAAGTATAGAGTGAACTAAGTGGGAGTAGGCTGTGTAATACTTCAGTCAGCTTTGTTTGTTTTTCAAAATGTTCATACCGCTTTAAAGTAAGAAGCGATTGCTGTGAGCGGTGTATTTTGTCGCAGCAAGAAGTCAAAACATTATAAAGTAATTTAGGTTCAATAGGCTTAAGTAGGTAATCTACCACATCATAGCGAAGGGTTTGACGTGCATATTCAAAATCATTGTAGCCGGATAAAATGAGAACCTTTGTAGTTGGATAATGGTCATAGATATATTGGGCAACTTCGATGCCTGTCATTTTAGGCATTTGAATATCTAAAATAACAAGATCAATAGGATGGGTCTTGAGAAAGTCAAGAACTTGTAGTCCATTTTCTGCCTCGCCAATTAGGTTTAGTTCAAGTATCTCCCAAGGGATAAGCTTCAGAAGACGTTGTCTAATAAAGTATTCATCATCTGCAATGACAACATTAAGTTTCATGATAGGGACCTCCGTTTGAGTGGATTTTAAGTGTTGCGAGACAACCAGTAGGTAAATGCTTTTCTAGAGTGAGTCCGTATTGTGTACCATAATGGAGTTGAATACGGTAATGAATATTACGCAAGCCAAAGTGTTTATTTTCACTGGCCCATATTTTGGATAAAGCATCAGAAGATATACCGATACCATTATCTGTAATGCTAAAAGTAATGGAACCATCTGATTCCCTAGATACCGTGATATGGATATGACCTTTTGTCTCTAAGGGCTTAATGCCGTGGTAAATACTATTTTCAACAATTGGTTGGAGTAAGAACTTCAGGCAACGTTGAGAAAGGAGTTCATCAGGGCAAGAAATGGTAAAATCAAATTTATTATAGTAGCGAATTTGTAGTATGTGCATATAGGAGCGTACCATTTCAAGTTCTTCTCTAATGGTGATATAAGCTTGTCCACTACTTAAGCCTTTGCGATAGAACGTAGATAAATTAAAAATAAGCTGATTAAGAAGTTCAAGTTCACCTATTTCAGCAAGGGAACAAATATTATCCAAAGTATTATAGAGAAAATGTGGATTGATTTGCTCTTGAAGCAGATTGAGTGTGAGTTTATCTTGTTCTTTTTGAGCAAAAAGTAATTGATTCTTCAATTCTTCTTGGGCGAGGACCATACTATTGAAAGATTCTGCAAGCATGGAGATATCCGTATCTGTCTGTACAATGGTAGTAGGTTGCCAACAACCATCCTTAATGGTTTGTGTATGCTGAATAAGCTGTGCAATAGGATGGGTAATGGTACGTGCAAGACGGCTTGCAATAGGGATATAAAGAAAGACACAAAAGATACTAAAACTGATGCATACTAAAGTGAGTGCATACAAGGGGTTAAGTATTGTAACTAGTGGGATATGTGTCACAATATACGCATTTAGATACTGATTATAATTAAAGAAAACGGTATCTTTGGATGTTATAAAGTAAGTTTTTTCGCGTGCTGCGATGAGTTTGTTAAAGTAAGGATAGGTATTCTTAATACTGTAAGAATCACTATTGCTACTTAGGATACTTCCACCTGTATCGATGAGGAATGTCTCGTTGGCATGGAGATGAGGGAGTGTATAAATATCTCTAATAGAAGATTCTAGAAGTGTCATTTCAATATAGCCTAGATGTTCTGCTGTGCTATAGCTATAGAACGGACTAAAGCATGAAAGTGTATAGATAGGTTGATTATTAGTTTTCGCCTTTTTTTGTGTAAGAAGCCAGGTTTTTTCCTCTAGACCCTTAAGGGAAGAGCCATCCATTGGTGTAGGATAAATTTCACTAGAAACTAAAAAATCGAAATCAGTATCATAGAGAGAAACTGAATGGATATATTTGGTGTTTTGAATTGTATGTGCAATCTCGTCTTTAATATGAGTTTGAACTAGTGGTGTAGAAATTGCAGCAGTTTTTTTATAGTGTGTAGCATAGTCATGAATAAGTGGATCAGAGACAATGGTACGTGAATAATTTGTTGCAGAATTAATAAAAAAATCTAGTTGTGTATTAATGTAGCTAAGTTCTTTTAAAGAAGTACTTACTTGTGTAGAAATTGAAAAATAGAAAAATACAAGGTTAAGTACAAAAAAAATAATCACTACAATGAGTGTGGAACTCATACACATCGCAGCAAAAATTTTACTACGAATAGACAAGAGTGGTAAACGATGCATGAGGTGTATTACTCCTTTGT
>JBOFIT010000046.1:0-25739 GCA_051650305.1 Cellulosilyticaceae bacterium | reverse complement strand
CGTCTCTTATGGTCTGTATTACTATGCTTATAGCCACAGTAATCACAGTTATTGACACAGTAATCACTCACATACAGTGGTGCAAATAAAACAACCCGTTTACCATAGATTTTCTCCTTGATGTGCCTTGCCACCCCTTTCATCTGCTCTTCTAACTGCGCTTTCTCTACTTGGAGTAGTACCGCTGCTTCTTGGTGTGAAAGCCCGATGCACTGCCCTGCCTTTTCTAAAAGTGATTCTACATAAGCTGGATCTTTTGCTTTTTCTGCGCCTTCTTCAAGTACCTTTCTAATATAATCCTCACCAAACCACTCATCTGCTACATGATACCAATCTACTTTTTCGTTAAACATAGCCAAACCCCTCTCTTTTATTTTTGATACGTTGGATGGTCCCCTCTATCAAATACTGCTTTTTTCCCCACACTTTTCAACCATGCTTCCAACTCTCTTTTCTCTTCTCTCATACTCTTGCCATCTATGATTTCCTTCGGATAAAGTGCATAAAGCTTACGTAGTGCCGTTGGTTGTAATTTTTGCATCACTACATTTGCGCCGTAGTTTAAGCATTGCTCTCTCATTCCTCCATCTATAACCCCTAAAGATGTGGTGACAGGTAGCATTGCCTCTGGTAGCAATAAACGTGCGATTGCTACCGCCTTTAACGTCATCTCACAGCTTCCTTTTTCACACGTTCCCATAGGCGTCATCTCATTAGGAATAAAAGGTCCTATACCTGCCATATGTACCTGCAATTTTTCTATCAGCTTCAAGTCTTTAGCCAGTGTCTTAGTGCTTTGCTTCGGTAAGCCTATCATAAACCCACTACCCGTTTGGTACCCCAGTTCTTTAAGGTCTACCAAGCATCTTAACCTTTCTTCAAAAGAGCTATGGGGATGTAGTTCATCATAAATCACACTATCTGCACATTCATGCTTAAGTAAGAAACGGTCTGCACCACAAGCTTTTAGATACCTGTAAGTCTCCCTTGGTCTCTCACCAATACTTAATGTAATGGCTAGATCTCTTTCTTTTTTGGCAGCTCGTACAAGCTCGCCTAAATCTTCTGCTGTATAATAAGTGTCTTCTCCAGATTGAAGCACAAAGGAACGATACCCTTCTTGATACCCCTCTTCCATAATCTCTAGAATATCTTCTTTTTCTAATCTATACCGCTTAAGTTCACTATTTTCTACCCTTAACCCACAATATTTACAGCTACATCGACAATAATTAGAGAACTCTATGAGGCCTCTTACATATACTTCATCCCCAAAAGTTTTCTCACATACTGCCTGCGCTTCACGTCTTAAAGCTTCAAACCCTTCTAAGCTTTCTTCCAATGCACTTTGTACTGTTCTATCATCCATAGGCGTCTCCTTTACCTTTTGGTCACTGCTGATTTTACCGTAATACCTGGCACTCTCCCTAACTTTCCTGTCATTGCACTGATATTGTCAATGGTTCCATCGACAATCAATGAAATTACTGAAATGCCTTTTTCTTTATAAGGAATCCCCATACGCCCTACAATAACATCGGAAAACATGTGAAGTACCTCATTCACATCCTTTGCACGGCTTAAGTCTTCTACTACTATACCTACCACACCTACTCTTGTTTGTTCTTGTGCCATTTCTTCCACGACTTTTCTCCTTTCATTCTCCATACAAAAAAGCCCTCCTACTCAATAAGCAGAAGGGCAGAATACGCCAATTTTTATGTCTTTACCTAGATGCTATCGTCCTTCGCCCATTGCTCGGTCCACCTTACAAAAGGGTCTAGTTTATGTATTTTCCCCTACTACGCACATTGCCTAGTAGCGGACTTATCTTTATCATACACCTTATTTTTGTTTTTTTCTATTGTTTTATTTATTTTCTATCTATTTTGTTAGCGTCTTGTAAAACTTCTCACCCACTAAGATACATTCATAAGTGGCACCCTCTTTTTCTTTGAAGCGGACAATCGTGTACGGTAGAGGTGCTATCTCTAGCACATCCAAAATACCTTTTTTACTCTTTTCTCGAATTAATTGATGTATGCTATCATTTAAGGCGTGATTCCTTATCACCACATCTTCTGGCCTCATATCTATCTGGAACATAGTATACAACTCTTTGATATATGAGCTATTACTGGTCATATACCCACCCATTTGATGAAGCATATCCTCCAAGTAATCGTCCTTTTCTCCTTTATGAAGTACAACTTCTTTGACCATAGATTGTTTTGCTTTAAAGTCTACGTATACATTGGTATACTTGTAACCATCCGTACACTCGGTACACTTTTGCCTTTTGGTTCCTTCGCATACTTTACACGCTACCTTGGTACTTCCTTCACATTCAGGGCAAACTTGCTTACCTGTCTCACAGTCACAAGCAATCTCAAACCTTTTGCTACACTTTACCTTCTTTTTCCCGTTGCAAATTTGGCAAGGTATTTTCTTCTCACCTTTACACGTCTTACACTCAAAGCCCTGCTTCTTGAACTTTTCATCTACCCATCCTGTATTGTGACAAATCATGCAAATCTCTCCATCATGACAATGTGCACATTTTTTATACATGCCACTTTTCAACGGAATGTACCCTCTATCACAATGTGGGCATTTCTTCTTTTTATCGGGTGGACATTTACACTTTGTCGTTCCATGACCTCCACATGTAGGGCAAGGTTGCATACCTTCTTTGTCACATTTCACACAGATAAATAAACCATCTTTGCAGTTTTGGCACTCGATATACTTTTTCACCGTTTCACAAGATGCCTTTAATGTACCCTTGCATTTTTCACACACAATTTCTCCTGTGCCCTTGCACTTTTCACAGACTTCTACCCCAGTAGCCTTGCATGCTGTACACGGCACACTTCCTTGACCTTTGCAAGTCTCACACGCTTCCTTATAACTATCAATGCATCGTGGCGTCTTATACAGACTCTCTAGTACAAAGTCTCCTGTCTTTGTAAAACGATATGTCTTTAACACCTTGCCATAGAGTTCTTTTTTACAGGCTTCTTCTGTATACATATGCTCCACTTGGCTAGATGTCATTTCTTTCTTTTCCATCACCGCTTCTATGGCACTTAGCCTTGCATAAAGTGCTACGTCTGTCTCTGCCTTCATATAAAACTGCTTAGGATTCATAAAGTAGCGCTTTAAAAGTTCTAAAGTCGTCTTATCTTTAGAAGCAATCAAGTGAAGAAGTAGTTTACTTTCCTCTTCTACTACAGGGGCATTGACTAGGAGGGGTTCTTTTAACTTCTTCACACTTATCTCATGTGGCTCGTCCTCTTTTTCCATCGCTTCGGCAATTAACTCACAACACGTTACTTTTCCTTCTTTTAAAGCATAAAATAACGGGGTGAGCTTTTCTTTATTTGTCACTTCCAAAGAACACTTATGCTGAAGCAGTACTCTCACATGATCCACTGCATCTTCTTTGATTGCACGAAAGATAGGATAATCCCCCTCTTGATTCATGATATCTGGGGATATATGACGTGCTAATAAAAAACTTAAGTACTTGGCATCACTTTGTTTAAGTGTCTCAAATACCAGATGCTCTCCTGTATCTTCCACGATAAAATGACCACCCATGCCCCCTCTTAAGAGCATCTCATAAATCCTCGCATGACTATTTCTAAGGGCCTGCACCACAAACGTTTGTCTTTCATAAGGCTCATACGCTTCTTTAATACCTAGTAACAAACACATGGTTACGACGTCATACCAATTGGCATCAATCGCCTTTTCAAACGTTTGCTTACTATAAAGAAGACGTCTATCTTTCAGATAAAACTTAGCAAAATTGCGGTAGCGATCCACTTCTTTTTTAGATAATTTCTTTTTCATAAATAAGGTGGATGTGGGCAGCAAGATGCCGTTTATGCCAAGGAGCATGCCTGCAAGCACCAAACTAAGTACGCCTGACGTCATCTCCTCATTTCCAATCAAAATCCCGCCTAGTATGATCAATCCACAACTTACCATACAACTTGTAGGTATAGGTTTTCTTATTTTTCTTTCCATAGCTGCCTCCTCTTTTCCAGTTGTTCTATATTATATATCGGCAAAAAAAGAATAACCTTATCATTACGATAAAGTTATTCTTCTTCTACGATTTCTATACCTATTAATTTTGCAAGTTCTATCGCCTGCATGGCATTGACTTTTGCCTTACGCAGCTGATTAAGCTCTACTTTCATCCCTCGTATATCATTGCTCGATAAGTCTACCCCACCAAGACTGGTACCCCCAAAGTCCACTCTTTCCATCTGACATTCCTGAAATACTAATTTTTTATGTTTGCACGTACCAAAATGACTTTCGGTCAGATCACAGGCCTTAAAAGTCACTTCCTTTAGCGTGTTAAACCCTAGGTTTAAATACCTATTCATACAGGTGTCAAATGTCACATACTGCATAGTACTTTCTGGCACATAACTTCCAACTAATTTACATTCTTCAAAACGTACACAGTGGAAGATGGCCTCTTCTAAATTCACATTGGATAAATCACAGTTTTTAAAAATCACATGACTAAACTCTATATGTTTACAATGTACATCTACAAACACCACATTTTCTAGTATACACTCTTTAAATTGAATATAGCTGCTATGCACTTCTTCGATGTATGTATTTTTGATATGTTTATGGGCAATGACATCCTCATCTTCTAATTGTATATCCCAGTTCTCTACGACTTCATCAATATCTATTGCTGGCTGTAGCATACGGCTTTCCTCCACCTTTCATCCTTCTCTATTTCTCTTATCATATCAATTTCAGCCTTTGGGGACAAGCCTTCTTGGGGATTTAATTTCTTCTTCATCAAAAAAGCTAGAGGTTGTACGCATACCTCTAGCTCGACTAAATCTTATTTATTTCTTCTATAGCTATCGCCAGCTCCATTGGTTCCAGAACTCATTCCTGACTTAAAGCCATTGTTTGCATTCTTCGCATCTCGTGTAGTATCCACGCGTGCTTGATTGATGCTTTCCATTGTTTTTTTATTTGCCATAGCTTTCACTCCTTCACTGATAATCTCCTTTTCATTGTGCCCTGAAACCCTCAATTTATACGCTTAAATATTTTTCAAAAAGGTATGGATTTTTATATATTTTTGTTATAAAATATGCTATAACCATTGAAGGAGTGAAATAATGCAGTACGCTGTAGGCAACAAAACCAAAAATATCGTTTTTACCCAAGATGATGACTATGATGATTTTTTAGAAAAACAAGTCATTTCGCTTCAAAAAAAGCATTCTCAAAAAAAAGGTTATCTGGAAGAGGATTTTCATTCATCTAAGAAGAAAGACTCTCCTAAAAATTTGAAAAAAAGAGCTTAAAAAACAAGCCTGCTAAGACATCCTTAGCAGGCTTTAATGATTTGTAATGAACTTTATAATAGTTGATAAAAAGTCTGAATAAGTATTGGCACCATAGCTGAACAAATCACTCCATTAATGACCGCCATCATGACTACTTCTTCACTTGTATACTTCATTAAAATAGGTAAAGTAGTATCCTCACTTGTAGCTGCCGCTGGTGCAATGGCTGTATAGTGATTACAATGTACTGCTATAAACGGAATAATGATAAAAGATATAATCTCACGGAAAAGATTGGCTAGAAAAGCGATACTTCCGACTTCAGCCCCTGCTAAGTCCGTCAGCAAAACACCCGATAAACTATACCAGCCAAGTCCTGATGTTATGGCCACACTTTCATTTAAAGGCATGCCTAGTAGCATACCACATACTATTCCCCCTATGACAGAACCTATAATAATACCGATTGGTATAATGAAAATTTTTATATGATAGGCTTTCATTTTTTCAAACACTTGCTTATTCATTCCTACACTAATACCCACCGAAAACATAAGCACCACAAGGGCTATTTCTGATACACTCCCAAAAAAGGCGATACTTTCTGTCCCCGTAAAAATCTGACCGTATAAAACCCCTACTATGAGGCTTATAATAATCGCTTTAACCATATTTAGTCCTCTTTATTCTTCATAAATTTTTCGCTCAGCACATACACGCAACCTATGGAGCCTAATATGGGCACTACAGCAAACACCACACCTTTAAATCCCATACTCACTAGCTGCTCCATAAAAGTCGGATTGCTTCCTAAAGATACACCCATGCAAAAAATAAGTAATACAATACTTACTAGCTGAACATAATGATTGTACTTGCTCCACTTTTCAGGAAAGCATTTTAATCCTACTAAAATCCCTACTGCCATAATCATCAGAATAATCATATCTGCCTCCTTTTTACGCCCTAAAAAAAAAGTGTCAGCTCTCTGACACTCTTTCTTTTTCACACATTATATCATAGTCTAAATCCTATGACTACTCATCACTTTTATCTTTCTTCTCTAAAGTACGATGTACCAAGTGCTTTTGGTCCAGGATTTTGTCCACCTGAACGAATAGACCCCACGACTAAGAAAAGAATCGTTACAACATAAGGTAACATATCTACAAAATACTGATTGATTTGAATACCCGCTGCTTGAAGACGTAAACCTAAAATATCTAATGCGCCAAATAAAATCGCACCAAATATAGCTTTCGTTGGATGCCACCCTATAAAAATAATAAGAGCTACAGCAATCCATCCACGCCCTGCTGTAATGTTTTGCTGCCATACTGGCACGTATACAAGAGATAAAAAGGCACCTGATAAGCCGCATAGCATCCCACCAACCATAATATTAAAGTACTTATAGGTCATAACAGGAATACCTGCTGCATCTGCTGCACTTGGATTCTCACCTATCATACGTGTATTTAAGCCTGCTTTCGTCCCTTTGTAATAGATTAGTAAAAGTACGGCAATACCATATCCCATATACACAAAGATACTTTGATTAAAGAAAGGCTGCCCGATAACTGGTATTTTACTTAAAACCGGAATAGCCACTGGTGCTAAAAACTCTTTTACTGGAGTTGGTACGATCTGACCTACTAAGCCTTGGCCTACAAAATTTGCAAACCCTGTACCAAAAATAGTAAGTGTAAGACCCGTAACAACTTGGTTCGCACGTAATGTAACTGTAAGCACCCCATAAATAAGTGCTGCTAAAGCCCCGGCTCCCATGGCTGCAAGTAAGGCTAGATAAGGATTCTGCGTACGGAGCCCTACACTAAAGCCCATGACAGCTCCCATAAGCATCATACCCTCTACTCCTAAGTTGATGTGGCCTACTTTTTCATTCATCATCCCACCAAGGGTTGCAAATAAAAGAGGTGTTCCTGCTATAACTGCTGCTGATAAAAAGGATTCAATACCCATTGTTTATATACCCTCCTCTACGACCACTTTTTCTTCTTTTTCTATATTCACACGGTAATTAATAAAGAACTGACTACCAAGCACACTGAAAAGTACGATACCTTGTATGATTTCAGCTGCCGCCTGTGGTATTTGATAAGCTGTCTGAATGTAGCTCGCTCCTTGTGTAAGAATAGCAAACAACACCGATACAACCACAATCCAAGGTGTCTTCAAGTTAGAAAGCCATGCAATAATAATAGCTGTATAACCTACGCCTGCTGTCAGATCCATCGTCAATGTGTTGTTAACCGCTGACGCTTGCACCATCCCTGTAAGTCCACAGATACCACCACTTAACACCATGGCTATAAGCATGATTTTCTTGATGTTCATCCCTGCGTATCTGGCTGTATTTTCACTTTCACCTAGCACTTGGATTTCATACCCAATCTTTGTATGATTCATTAAATAATGTATGGCTACCACAAGAATGATGGCCATGATCCATCCGATATGTACACCAAAAACCTTAGGCATGATAGCATTGTCAGTAAAACTTGCAATCTTTGGGAATCCCATGGCATTTGGATCTTTCCATGGGCCATACTGTAAGTACACGACCCACTTTAAAGCAATGTAGTTCATCATCAACGTGACAATAGTTTCATTGGTATTAAACTTAGCTTTAAGAATTGCTGGGATAAGTGCCCATAGCCCCCCACCTATAATACCTAATAGAATCATAATAGGAATGAGCGCCACTGCTGGTAAATCCTTAAGGTACAGTGCTGCTCCTGTTGCCATAAAAGCACCCATAAGTATTTGACCTTCTGCACCGATATTCCAGAATTTCATCTTAAAAGCTACTGCAATCCCTACTGCTGTAATAACAAGTGGTACTGTCGTAATGACTGTCTGTCTCATACGATGTGCTGTTCCAAAGCATCCTTCTAACATCGATGCATACACACTAAAAGGGTTATGCCCCATTGCTGCTATAAACAAACTGGTCACAATCATTGCTACCACAATGGCACTACCTGTTATAAGCGCTTTCTTCTTTACAGATACTATTCCAGCTTTTGATACTTTAACTTGCATGTCGTCCCTCCTTAGCTGTCTCTTCTGTATGACCACCCATCATCATACCGATTTGTTCTTTTGTCACTTCGTGTGCATCTACAACGCCAGTAACTTTACCATTACACATAACCATAATGCGGTCACAAAGTTGCATCAGTACATCTAAGTCTTCCCCTACAAATAGTACAGCTACATCTTTTTGCTTTTGCTCATTAATCAGCTCATAAATTTGGTGAGTCGCACCGACGTCTAAGCCACGTACTGCATAAGCTGTAATCAGTACTTTTGGCGCTGCTTCTATCTCTCTACCTAGTAATACTTTTTGGATATTCCCACCTGATAGCATCTTTACTGGATGGAAAATACTTGGTGTCTTAATGCTCAGCTTCTCCACAAGTTCACTAGCCTTCTTTTTGATGTTTTTTCTATCTAAGAAAAAGCCTTTTTGTGTATGGTATTCTTTAAGCAGTAGGTTATCTACCACACCCATCTCACCTACAAGTCCCATCCCTAAGCGGTCTTCTGGCACAAAGCTCATGCCTATCCCTTTATTAAAAATGGCTCTTGGGCTATAACCTGTCAAGTCTTCACCTTCAAAGATAAGCTTCCCTTGCTTAAGTTTTTTAAGGCCTACTAAGGCTTCACACAGTTCTTTTTGTCCACTTCCCGCTACACCTGCTACACCTAGTATTTCACCACTTCTTAGGCTTACAGATACATCATCTAAAAGTTTCACACCTTCTTTGTTTTTGATGGTTAAGTTCTGTGCTTCGTACACAACCTTTGCATTCTGTGGTTCTGGACGTGTGATACTTAGCTTCTCGCTGTGTCCTACCATTAACTCCGTTAAGTGTTCTGGATTTGTCTCCTCTATGGCTAAAGTCTTTGCGACTCTTCCTTTTAAAAGTACCGTTACTTGGTCACAAAGCGCCATGACCTCATGTAACTTATGAGTGATAATAACAATAGTACAACCATCTGCCTTCATCAACCTTACGATATCAAAAAGTTTTTCTACTTCTTGTGGCGTAAGCACAGCTGTAGGTTCATCTAAAATTAAAATATCACAACCTCTGTAAAGTACCTTCACAATTTCTAACATCTGTTTTTCACTTACAGACATGTCTTTTACTTTTTTATCAAGATTAATGGTTAAGCCGTACTTTTCACAAAGTTTCTGGATACGTTCACGCTCTTCTTTGCCATATGTAAAGACTTTACCACTGCCCGCTATGATGTTTTCCTTCGCTGTAAATGACTCTACTAATTTGAAATGCTGATGCACCATGCCGATTCCTTCTGCAATTGCACTTTTAGGAGATGAAAAATGAACTTTCTTAGAACGCACAAAAATGAACCCACTATCAGGGGCATAAATCCCTGATAGCATGTTCATAAGTGTACTTTTGCCTGCGCCATTTTCTCCTAGTAGTGCATGAATCTCTCCTTTTTTTAAAGTTAGATCCACTTTCTCATTAGCAATTACTGTTCCAAAGGTTTTTGTTATGTTGTCTAATTTTACCACTACTGATTGTTTCATGTTAACGCCACCTATTTATTTTTTATTATTCTTAAAGATCCGCTTCTACGCCTGCTACAAACCAATCACAACCAAGTTGTGCTTCATCACTTAAGATTTCACCTTCTGGTACTTTTACTTCACCAGCTTGATCTTTAATTGGTCCTTGGAATACGTTGAATGTACCTTCTACCATTTCTTGTTTCTTAGCTGCTACTACAGCTTCTGCTTCTTGTGGTGCATTCTTTGTAAGTGGAGAAATATCTACAATCCCTTTTGAGATACCTTCCCAGTATGCGCCTGACTCATAAGTACCATCCATCACCGATTGTACCGCTTCTACATAATAAGGACCCCAGTTCCATACAGCACTTGTAAGGTTCGCATTTGGTGCTACACCACTCATATCTGCATGGTATCCGATAGACCATACACCTTTTTCTTCTGCTGCTTGCTGTGCACCTGCTGCATTTTGGTGTTGCGCAAGTACGTCACATCCAGCATCAATAAGTGCATTACCTGCTTCTTTTTCTTTTGCTGGGTCATACCATGTATTTGTCCATGATACTTTTACTGTTACATCTGGGTTTACTGCTTGTGCACCTAATGTAAATGCATTAATACCACGAATAACTTCTGGAATTGGCATCGCTGCTACATAACCTAATTTGTTTGTTTTTGTTTGAAGACCTGCTACCATACCTGAAAGGTATCTTGCGTCTTCGATACGACCAAAGTAGTTAGACATATTGTCTGTTGTCTTAAATCCTGAACAATGGAAGAATGTTACTTCTGGGAAGTCTTTTGAAAGTTTCTCTATGTAATCCATGTAACCAAATGAACCTGCAAAGATGATATTACACCCTTGGTCGATCATATCACGTGCTACTTTTTCTACTTCTTGTGTTTCTGGTACTGATTCTTTGTAAACAGTCGCTACACCTAATTGCTCTTCTAAGTAAAGTCTTCCTTCATTATGAGACTGTACCCATCCACCATCTGCTACAGGACTTGAGTAAATGAAACCTACTTTTACGTCGCTTTGTACTTTATCTTGTGCTGTACCTGGTGTCTGTGCCCCTTCTGGTGCTGTTCCCCCACTACATCCTGTCAGCATAAGTGCTGCTGCTAACATACCTGTACATACTAATTTAAACGCTTTTTTAAACATCTTCTACTCCTCCATATCATTATCATTTATATGTATTTAATGTTCGGTCTTCTAAAACAAAAAACTCCCTGTCTATGAGACAGGGAGTAACGTAACCTTAATAAGAATATAAATAGTCGCCTTTTTCTATAAATAAACGAATATTTATTAACCTTAACGTGTGTTATCGTCACTCATAGCCCAGACTGTTTACGGTAGTCGGTAGAAACATTTAGCCCTTATTGCTAAACTTATATGAGTTTCTAACATTATTTGTTTTAAAAAACCGAACGTTCGATTCTTTAAGGTTATTATAATACGTTTATTATGAACTTACAAGTAGAATTTATATCTTTGTATAGATAACTAATTTTTGTATATAAGTATGTGTTTTTTTGTCGTTTTAATACATATAGCTTTCATAACGACTCATTATATCTTGTGCCTTAAGCATCATATTCATTACAAGTCCCATCAAGTCATTTTCCGTCATAGCTAGTAAGTCCTTACTATTTTGTGGTTTTAAGTCTGCCTGTTCTACACTTTGAAGTTTACCTTTCACATAAAGTTCTGCGCTGTATTCCCCATAGTAGTCTTTAAAGCTTGCTTCCACTGTACTAAGGTCTACTTCTAGTAATTTTTGCTTTGCATCGTAGTTGAGTTTACCTTTATAAGTAAGCTTTAGCTCCTCTTCGTCAGTAAATCCTAGGCTTAATTTCCCTTTAATACTTTGATCATCTTCATTTTGCGTGTGCTTAAAGTTGATTCCTAGCATATCAGCACTACCTTTTTCACCAAAGGCCACAACGATTTCTTGACTTTTCTCTGGTGTTTTTTCTGCCATATTGCTTGTAGCCTCTACTTTACACTCAAAAGTATCTGTTCCATCAGAGAAACTCATTGTAAACTGGATATCATCTGTGATATACTTCTCACCTTTAAAGCTTAAGTCTGCTTCAACAGTGAGCACTTCACCTTCATAGCCTACATCTGTGGTTACTAACATCTTTACGATTTGTTCTTTACTATTGATTGCATACTCACATGTAATGCCGTCTTCAAAGGTCATTGTATCAAAGACAGTTTTTATTTCTGTTTTTATTTCATTCCACATTTGATTGATTTCTTCATCTGTGTAATAACCAGCATATTGAAGTTGCATCACTTGCTTTTGATACGCTTCATAACCACAATCTTCTAAGATAAATTGGTAGTAAGTGTTAAGAAAACTTTTGATAGCCTTTTCTTCAATACTAAAAGACACAAGTTTACACTTCTGACCTTCAACTTCAGCACTTCCTAAGTAGCTTACTTTTACACCTTCTATAAGTTCTTTGCTCATTTCTACGATATTCTTTTCGAAGTCCTCTGACTTCATGACTTCTTGGAAATTCCAAGTATTTTCAAGATTCATATCTGGAATAGTCACTTCTAAGATTCTGCTAAGTTCTGATGCATTAAAGTTCTCACTGAAGTTCTCAGTCTTTGCCATCAAGAATTCATTCATAAGCGGTGGGATGCTGATCCCTACTTCTTTTTCGTCTTGGTATATTTCAAGGGCAACGACTTTCTCGCTACCATCTTGTAACCCTATACCTAGAAGACTTTGAGTTTCATTATTTTTTCCTTCTATAGTGAGTGCCATCTTGTCTAGACCTGTTGCAACCTCACTTATAGGCATTCCATTTACTTTTTTAAGGCCTATTGTGTATGCCGATTCAAGCGCCTTTTCTGCATTAAAGTCTACCATTTGTAACGCTTTGTTTTTAAGTTCACTTTCTTTAGCTATCTTTTCTCCAGTCTTTGCAAAAGCTTTTGTCAAGTATGCCTGTGGCATAAACTGTACCATAATTGCATCTCCTGCAAAAAGTGGTACCCCTATTACGAGTAGCATAACACCCATAATGATGCCGATAATAATCCCCATTTTTTTATTTGTTCCCATTATTAATCCCCTTTTCTTTCATTTATCTTTAGCGTACTTTCTTTCCGCATTCTACACAGAAGAGCATTTCATCCTCTATCGCCGCACCACATTCACATACTAATTTGCCACTTTCTTTTGCAAGGATTTGATTTTCTTCTTCTTTTACTTTTTCAATCTCTGCTTCTTTTTCTTTGATTTGCACTTCTAGTCCTTTGATGGTTTCGCCTATTTCAGCGAATTTACTTTCATCATAAGCACCTTCTAGATACATGTTATAAACCAACCCACCTAGTTCGTTTTTACGTTGTTCGATAGATGTGTTAAATGTTTTGATAGCAGCTTTAAGCTTATTGATTTCTAGTGCTGTACTTGATTTTACACTTACGGTGGTCATACTCTTATCAATATTTTTTTTGATTTTGTTAAATAAATCGTTCATTTTTTCCCCCTACTAATTCGTTTTTATTTAATTAATAACCTATTTGACTAAAGTTATAATTATAGAAATCCTCTGCTACTCGGGTTGTACCCATGATAGAAGCTTCCTCTACATCTTCAGCAATAAGCTTTAATTTACCTGTGCCTTGTTGTTCATAGAAATTATCTTCTTCATCTACGACATACGTTTTATTTCCTGCTACTCCTGCAATGGCATAAACATCCTCAGCTACTTCTTTTGCATTTTTTCCGCCTTTTGCATAGAAAAGCGTATCAAATGAGCCGATGAATCTTACATCTCCATTATTCGCAACGTAACATTCACTACCTGATTCACTTACCATCTTTGGTTTCTTGCTCTCAGATCCACTAAAGATTTGTCCATCCTTGTTATAAGTATAGTACTTGCCATCAGGTGAATAAGCTACGTCAAACATATCTGTCTCAATCTTCTCATCTGTGGTTTCTTTTCCTTTATTGTTAAATGCCTTTATATACAACTTGCCATTGTTCTCAAAGTAAAATGTATTTGACTTCTTGGCTGTCTTTATAGTGTAGTAACTTACGTTTTTGCCTAACTTAGCTGCTGCCTCCCCTTGTAATGTCACATAAGTGTCCTGATCTTTGCCGAAAGCTAAGACCACTTCTTTTTGCGTTCGCTTGATTGGGCTCACATCACGTACTTTATCCATTACTTTATGGATTTTTCCATTTTGGTAGCAACGAAGTGCACCTTCTTCTTCCATATAGATGGTCTTCAAGTCTCCTGACGCAAATAGTCTCGTATTTCCTTCTCCAAGTTCAATATGTTCGTCACCCTTCACGAGATAAAAAGCATCTTCATCCATAGAATACCCTATCACACTACCTTCATCATTTACCCCTAGCGGTGTATACATATCTTTGATTGTCTTCTTCTCACCACTTTGTGTGTAAAGTACGGTTTGTTCTTCTTCTTGATCTCTGTAGACCATATATTTACCCTTAGGACTTATATAGGCGTTATAGCCAGCCTCTTCACAGACTTCCACTGCTTTTTTGCCCTTCATCTGATAAATCAGTGTATAATCCCCATTACTATTTTCTTGTAGATAAATCACCACTTTGCCATCACTAGAAATCGCATAGCTTTCTACGTCATCTGCTAACTCTACAACTTTTTTCCCGTCTATACGATACAAGGCATCATCCATTGATATGTACGTATTCTTACCGTCTTGGCTGTATTTAAATTGTCTGATATCTGTCATATCGCCAACTTCTATAAACTTTCCTTTGTCATTGGTTATAAAAACTTCTTCGTCTTCATTGGTATACATACCTAGTGCCATTGTATCCGTGCCACTACCTAACCCTTGCAGTAAACTTGCGCCTATTCCTATACAAGCAACAACGCCTACTACACCAATAGCTCCTAGCAGTAATTTCTTTTTATTTTTCTTTGGTACATCTTCTTGAACTGGCTTTTCTTCTACTGGCTTTTCTTCTACTAATTTTACTTCTGCTGTTTTTACTTCTTCAGGCTTTTCTTCTGCTAACTGTTCTTCTTCTGGCATTGCTTCTTTTTCTACTATTGGTTCTGTTGGCTCTACAGCTACGGGTGTTTGGTTGATGACTTCACCTATTTGTTGCTGTCCACAGTATGGACAAAACTTAGCACCTGGCTTCAGTTCCTTCTTACAGTACATACACTGATTTGACGGAATGATTTCCTCCGTTTGTTCATCTCTATTTTCATCCTCTGTAGCTACTTCATTTACGACCTCATCTTCTATGGACGTTTCTTTTGTAATTTCATCTTCTATGATTTGTTCTTCTGTGATTTTCTCTTCTGTGGTCTGTTCTTCTGTGGACTTTTCTTCTGCCGTCATTTCTACGCTTGTTTCTGTCACCTCTACTGCCAACTCTTCTACCCTTTCCCCACACTTAGCACAAAACTTGGCACCTTCCTTGAGGCTTGCTCCACATTGTTTACATTCCATACTATTCCCCCTTGACTTCAATATTTGGTACAGATAGTCCTTTAC
This sequence comes from Cellulosilyticaceae bacterium, assembly GCA_051650305.1. Taxonomy (GTDB): domain Bacteria; phylum Bacillota; class Clostridia; order Lachnospirales; family Cellulosilyticaceae; genus JBOFDK01. Next base: position 10,288 of record JBOFIT010000046.1, on the reverse strand, counting down.
ATTATATACACTTATTAGAAAATTTACAACTTTACATTAAAAAAGAGATACACATCACGTGTATCTCTCCTCATTTTGATTTATTTATTAGCTCTTTTACGGTCTGACTCTTTTAAATATTTTTTACGAAGACGAATCGCTGCTGGTGTTACTTCTACTAATTCATCATCTTCAATAAACTCTAACGCTTCTTCTAATGTGAAGATTTTTGGAGGTGAAAGACGTACTGCGTCATCCGCTCCAGAAGAACGTGTATTTGTAAGTTTCTTGTTTTTACATGGGTTAACTGTCATATCTTCACGACGTGCGTTCATCCCGATAATCATACCTTCATAAACTTCTGTCGCTGGTTTTACGAATAATGTACCACGATCTTCTAAGTTATTTAAGGCATAACCCATTGTTGTACCAAGCTCTTGAGCGATAAGTGCACCATTACCTCTTCTTGGTAACTCACCTACGTAGTCTGTGTACCCTTCAATACGACGTACCATTGTCGCTTCACCACGTGAATCTGTGATTAATTCACTTCTAAATCCTAGAAGTGCACGTGTTGGACATAAATACTCGATACGCATGTAACCATTTTCTGGCTCCATACTTTCCATTGATGCTTTTCTCATGTTAAGCTTGCTGATTACTGTACCTGAGTATTCTTCTGGTAAAGTAATGATTACACGCTCAACTGGCTCTACAAGTTTGCCATTTTCATCTCTGTGCATGATAACCTCTGGTTTTGAAACCCCAAGCTCATACCCTTCACGTCTCATGTTTTCGATAAGGATTGATAAGTGAAGTTCTCCACGTCCTGCAACGCGGTAACCATCTGTTGTTTCCATTGGTTCTACTTTAAGACCTACGTTGATTTCTAATTCTTTTTCTAAACGATCTTTGATATGACGTGTTGTTACGAATTTACCACTTTGACCTGCAAATGGTGAATCGTTAACAAGGAAGTTCATAGCAAGTGTTGGATCTTCAATTGTGATAGGAGGCATTGCATCTACCTTACCTACTTCACCAATTGTTTCTCCGATAGAAATGTCACTGATACCAGCGATTACAGCGATATCACCGCTACCCATTTCTTCTTGTTGAACTTGGCGTAAGCCTTCGTAAGCCATAAGTTTAACGACACGGCCTGTACGAAGTGTACCTTCGTTGCTTGAAATCTGAACTGTTTGACCTTCTTTGATTTTACCTTTGTAAATACGGCCGATACCAAGACGACCAATGTAATCATCGTATGCTAATGCACTAATTTGCATTTGAAGTGCGTCATCATCTTGATTTGGGTATTCCCCTACTTGCTCGATGATAGTCTCTAATAACGGTACGATGTCTTCTGATGGTTGATCAAGTTCGTATTGCATGATACCTTGCTTACCAATTCCGTAAAGGATTGGGAAGTCTAATTGCTCATCGTTCGCATTTAAGTCTACGAATAAGTCAAATGTCATGTCTACTACTTCTTCTGCACGATGGTTTGGTTTGTCAATCTTGTTGATAACAAGGATTGGCTTAAGACCAAGCTCAAGTGACTTTTGAAGTACGAAACGTGTTTGTGGCATAGGCCCTTCAATAGAGTCTACAAGTAAGATAACTGTATCAACTGTACGGATTACACGCTCTACCTCAGATGAGAAGTCACTATGTCCTGGTGTATCTACTATATTAATTTTGTAATTTTTATATCTGATAGAACAGTTTTTTGAATAGATTGTAATACCACGCTCTCTCTCTAAAGAGTTGCTATCCATCACACAATCTACAACTTCTTGATTTTCTCTAAATACGCCGTTTTGAGTTAAGAACGCATCTACTAATGTAGATTTTCCTGCATCAACGTGGGCAATAACTGCTATATTAATAATTTTTTCATGACTCATAAATGGATACCTCATTTCTGTGTATATGACATAGTATTGTCACAAGTGTATATTGTATCACATGTATACACAAATACTCAAGATGTAACTTCTGACTATATTTGAAACATTTTCTATCCATTTTTAGATATATTTTTTGAAAAAATTTTATTTTCTTTATGGATAAGCCTATGCTATACTACTAATATTTATAAATACTCCTAGGGGTATAGCTTAAATACACGACCTAATATTAGACAAGAAAGAGGTAGACTATGGAAAAAAAACAATACGGCTTATTTACAGCTATTGCAATGATCGTAGGTATCGTTATCGGATCTGGAATCTTCTTTAAAAGTGATGATATCTTAGTTGCAACTGGCGGAAGTATCGCCCTTGGTGTGCTCGTATTCTGTCTTGCAGCTATCAGTATTATTTTTGGTAGTTTAACAATTGCAGAGCTTGCATCACGTAACGACAAACCAGGCGGCATCATTACATACGCTGAGGACACATGTAACAAACATATCGCTTGTGCCTTTGGATGGTTCCACACATTTCTTTACTATCCTACACTTATTGCGGTAGTTGCTTGGGTGGTAGGGGTTTATACTGCCCTACTCTTTGGTATTCAAAGTACTTTAGGGATTGAGATTTTAATTGGTTTTGGTATTATGACTGCTCTTTTTATATGTAATGTTTTATCTACAAAACTCGGTGGTTACTTCCAAAATGCTTCAACAATTATTAAGCTTATACCATTATTCATCATCGCGGCACTAGGTATCCTTTATGGTGATCCTGGTCATATCGATATGACTCACATTTCAAAAATGGAATCTGCTGCTTGGATTACAGCACTTGCACCTATTGCCTTTTCTTTTGATGGTTGGATTGTCTCTACTTCTATTGGACATGAAATCAAAAATCCAAAGAAAAATCTACCATTAGCACTTATTGCTGCTCCTATATTTATCCTTTTCATCTACATTCTTTACTTTGTAGGTATCAGTATTTATATCGGTCCAGACCAAGTTATGGCGCTAGGTAATGACCACGTTTATGTAGCTGCGAATCAACTCTTCGGTAGCTTTGGTGGTAAACTTATTCTTATATTCGTTATTATTTCTGTTATGGGAACTGTAAACGGTCTTACCTTAGGACTTATTCGCTTACCTTACTCTTTAGCTATTCGTGGTATGTTCCCACATTCTAAGAAAGTAAGCGAGATGAATGAAGGCCTCGGTGTATCTATCCCATCTGCACTTATTGCTTTTGTACTTTGTGCATTCTGGATGGTTGTGCATTACTTCACACAGAAAACAGGTCTTCTTCCAAACTCAGATATCTCTGAGATTAGTATTACCATTAATTATTTACTTTACATTGTACTTTATGTCAAAGTATTCCAACTTGGGAAATCAGGTGAAATCAAAGGCCTTTGGAGAAGTAAACTGAATCCAATCCTTGCGATTTTCGGTTCCCTTATGATTTTAGCTGGTAGCATGGGCAATGCTCTTTTCTGGGTATACGCAGGTCTTTGCGCTTTACTCCTTGCAGGTGCGATGCTCTTCTGGCATAAAAAAGCGGCAAAATAAAAAGTGCGAGTCATTGGGACTCGCACTTTTTTTATGTTTTATTCTTATGCTTCTGGGTTTGGAGCAGCTACTGGACATACATCTGCACAAGCACCACATTCGATACAAGCGCTAGCGTCGATTACGTATTTGCCATCTCCCTCAGAAATACAGCTTACTGGACATTCGCCTTCGCAAGCTCCACAGCTAATGCAATCATCATTAATTAAATATGCCATTTGTCATACCTCCATAAATTCTCTTTGTATTGTGTAATTTGAATAATCAAATACAAGTTAATCATACTATTGCCTAGTAGAAGTGTCAAGATTTTTCCAGTTGATGTTGTCTATAATTTTTCGTTATTTTTTTAACCTTATTTTATACTGGTTTAAAGTCCCATTTACCTTCTTTTGTGGCTGGTTCATAGGCATAGCTTACCTTCGCATCAAACACTGTACCTTTCGGTGTTTTGAGTCCTTTTACCACAGCTTCACCTTTTTTAAGGATGCCTTTTACCATGGTCTTTGTAGGTTTTTTGCCGTACTTTTTTAAAGCATCTGAATCTTTCCATATCACATAAGTACATCCACTCTTAAAGCCCATACAACCATACCCTTTACTACCTTCTACCACATCTGCACCACATAGCGGGCACTTACCGAGTACCTCTCTTCCACCACCACCATTAGTTTTCGCAACGCCTTGCTTCGTCGCCTGCTTAGAGGGCTGTCTAGCACCAGTCCCTGGTACCATCGGTACATCCTTTTGCACGACGATAGGTGCTTGGCGTTGTGTCTTAATGTTTTGTACCCCACCTACTACAAACTGAATGATATGGTTTAAGAACTCTGATTTAGCCACTTCGCCTTTCTCCATGTCTGACAAAGTCTTTTCTAGTCTGCCTGTGTATTCTAAGTCCATCAGTTCTTTGATAGGTAGTGCTTCGATGAGTTGACGCCCTTTGTCTGTACAGCGCATATTTTTCTTTTGGCGCATCACATAACCTGTGTAACAGAGTTTCTTTAGCGTTTCAGCTCGTGTTGCTGGTGTACCGATGCTAAAGCCACTTAAAATGGCATCCATTAACTCATTTTCACCTTGTTCTTCCTTATCATTATCTTCTTTATCTTCCTTAAACTGCTTACCACAAGTTTCCATGGCACGAAGTAATGTCTTTTCTGTATAAGGCTTTGGTGGCGTGGTGGCGTGACTGGTAACGTCTAACGTTTCACATATACCTTCTGCAAGCTTTGGAATATCTGGTAGGATTGTATCCTTACCTTGGTCGTTTTCTACTTTCTTCCACCCTAGTACTTTCTGTACTTTTCCTTTAGCAATGAAAGCACCTTCTACACCTTCAATAGTAGCTGTAAGGGTGGTCTCTTCCACCTGTGCTGCTGGCATAAACTGCATGACAAAGCGGTTCTTGATTGCTTGATAAACCACTTGCTCATCATGCCCTAGCGTCTTTGGAATAACGTAAGTCGGCATGATGGCACTATGGCTTTCTACTTTTTTACTATTAAACACACGTGGTGTTACTTTGAATTGTACATCTGCTTCGTAAGGTAGTCCTTTTTTGACTGTTTCTAGCACCTTCTTCGTCTTGCCGACCAAACTTTCATCCAGTACTGAACTCGCTGTTCTTGGATACGTAATGTATTTACTTTCATAAAGACTTTGCGCTACTTTAAGCACTTTATCTGCTGTAAAATTACTATACTTACTTGTGATATACCCTTGAAGAGCTGATAAGTTAAAGAGTGGCTGTGGATACTCATTCTTCTCTATGGTTTCTTTATCCGCAAGTAATGCCGTCGCTCCTTCTGATTGTACTCTTATCTTCTCTAAAGCCTCTTGGTTTTCAAATTTATCTTTCTTATCTAATGTATAGGTGCCATCAAAGATGCCTCCACTAAAGTTGAAGTGCCCTGTAAGTTTATAGTAAGGCTCTGGATTAAAGGCTGCTATCTCCTTATCCCTGTCATAAATCATCTTTAAGGTAGGGAGTAAGACACGCCCTATATTAAATACTTCGCCTTTTTGTGCTTTATATTTAAGAGTTGCCACTGACGTTAGATTAATCCCTATAAGCCAATCCGCATGTTGTCTACTAATCCCTGCATCTTGTAAAGGTTTCATGGTCTCATTACTCACGAGACTTTCTAGGCCTTTCTTAACTTCGTCTTCAGTCCATTCATTAAGAAGCATACGATAAATAGGCTTTTTTACTTTTAAGTACTGCAAAATCGTATCTCCAATAATTTGCCCTTCGCGGTCGTAGTCTGTGGCTGAAATAACGCCATCCACTTCTGTTTTTGCGATTAAATCTTTTATGCATTTCAATTGCTTTTTAGCACCTGCATCCGTCTTTTTACGGGTCGCATCTAATTTCACCTTATATTTAAATCCTTCTGGAACAAATGGAAAATACTCCATTCGCCACAGCCCCATCTTCTCATCATAATCCTTAGCATCGTAAAGCTCTAGCAAGTGCCCGAATGCCCATGTAATGAGGTAATCCTGTCCTTCGAAGTAGCCATCTTTACGGGTTTTTATATGGAGCGCATCTGCTATATTCTTGGCTACAGAAGGTTTTTCTGCAATGATTACTTTCACTTTGTCCTACTCCTTTATAGTGACTAAAAAAAGAGTCCCTTTACACTCTCAGGAACCCCTTTTGTCATTTTTATTAGTTTGCTGGTTCTTCTTCAGCTTCTTCAGCTTCTTCATCAAAGTCTTTAATAGCGACATACTCTACTTCGTCGTTTTCCCCATAGAGATCATCCTCTAATTCATCTTCTAAGTCATCATCAAAATACTCATAGTATTCTTCGATATACTCATCATTTCTTGATTTAATCCATAGCACAACCCCAACAAGCGCTGCAATCACACCGATAGCAATTCCAATCCATAAACCTTTATTAGACTTATTTTTCTTACTCATACGCTTCTTGACCTCCTTGATCATCTTCTTAAGTTTTCGATTCTTCAAAGCTTCATCTCCTTAGAAAAAGAACTAAAGTTCAAACTTACTCTATTTTTTATTATAACAATTATTTTGTAATATCACAACTTGTTATTGGCGATTATTTACTTTTCATTGCTTAGTAGTTTATCCACCTAGAGATTAATCAATACATTATCTTATTGAAATTACTTAAATATCATCCTTTAATCTCTACAAATTTCATAAGGCCAATTCAAAATACCACCTATATCATACAAATTCGTATAACCTAGCTGCTCCAAAACAATGCCCGCTGTAATTGTTCTCACACCACTTCTACAGTAATAGTAAATGGGTTTGTCATAATCTTGTGCTACTTGTTGTATTGTATCTGCCAATTCTGCTAATGGTATATGCATACATCCTGGAATATATCCCTCTTTATATTCTGCCTCAGTTCGAATATCAATCAAAATACTATTTTTATCTATTTCTAAATTTCTTTTTGCTTGTTGTGGATCTAATTTTTGAATACTCATTCTGCATACTCCTGTTAGTTTATTTAGTAGCTATTCTTTCTTTTAGATCAAGTATCTTATTATAAATGGTTTCAGCTGTTAACTTAAAGGCTTCTTCATCCTTTCCGGATGGATCTTCAAGGCCCCAGTCTTCTCTATGACTACATGGTAAGTTCGGACAAGCTACATTGCATCCCATCGTGATGACAACATCTACCGCTGGAATATCTTCTAGCAATTTGCTCTTTTGTGTTGCATTCATATCAATATCATAAAGTTTTTGAATAATTGCTACTGCATCCTGATTAATCATTGCTCTTAACTCTGTTCCTGCTGAATAACTCTCAAATACATCACTCGCTAAATGCTTGCCTAATGCCTCTGCCATTTGCGATCTACAAGAATTGTGTACACATATAAATGCTACTTTTATTTTATCCATTAGTGTCTCCTATTTGCAAATAAATTTTTCAATTTCTACTTTTCTTGGTACACGTCCTGATGACACAAGCTTTTCATCTACCATAAGTGCTGGCAAACTCATAATACCGTACTTCATTTGTTCCTTTATATCTGTTACTTTTTCAAGGTTCGCTTCAATACCTTTTTCTTCTAATACCTGTTCTACAAGTTCGTAAAGGTTCGTACATCTTGCGCAACATGCGCCAAATACTTTAATTGTCATTTTCTTTTTCTCCTTTTGGTTTCAATTTATTTATAACCCTACATCAATAAAAATGCAAAAGCATTAAATCCATACCCAATCAGTATGATGCCTACGACTACAAGGCTTACAAAAATAGCTAATAACTTTGGCTTCATCACATTTTTCAGCATGATAAGTGATGGTAATGAAAGGGCCGTTACTGCCATCATAAAAGCTAATACCGTGCCAAGTCCTACGCCTTTATACAGTAATGCCTCTGCAATAGGAATGGTCCCAAAAATATCTGCATACATAGGTACACCCACAAGGGTAGCTAGTATCACTGAAAATGCATTTTCTTGACCTAAAATCGCTGTAATCACATCCTGTGGTATCCAGTTGTGAATAAGTGCGCCTATTCCTACGCCTATAAGCACATACTTCCACACGCGTCGTACGATTTCTTTCACTTGGTCTTTACTATAAATAAGGCGGTCTTTCTTTGTCAAAGTAGGTAAAGTAATATCTACGCGACCTTCTACATGTTCAAAAACGAAAGGTTCCACATACTTTTCTAGCTTCATCTTGCTAATAAGCGTTCCACTTATAACAGCTAACAAGATACCTACTGCCACATAAACAAGTGCAATCCTCCAATTAAAGATGCTTGCCAGTAAAAGTACAGAAGCTAAGTCTACGAGTGGTGATGATACTAAGAAAGAAAAACTCACACCTATTGGTAACCCTGCTTGAGTAAACCCTATAAAAAGTGGAATACTTGAACAACTACAAAACGGTGTCACCGTTCCTAGTAATGCTCCCATTATATTACCACTTAAACCTTTGAACTTACCTAAAATCTGTTTTGTACGCTCCGGCGGAAAGTAACTTTGAATGTAGGAAATCATAAAAATAAGTGCACCAAGCAAAATAAAAATCTTAATGGTGTCATAGATAAAGAAGTGAATACTTCCTCCTATTCGCGTTGTCATATCCATTCCCGCTACATCTTCTACTAACCACTGTATCAAAGCATATAACCACTTCATCTGAAGAAGCTGTTCATTAAACCAATTAAACATCACTGCACCTCCTATACTTTCTCACATATGGTTTGTTTTTGTATTGTTAAAAGTTCATCTACAAACTGCTTGTATTCTAAAACTTTTGTTTCATTAAGTTGATATTTCATCCATATCCCATCTTTTCTTGCCATTACCAATTCACACTGTGTCAGTAGCTTCATGTGATAAGATAAAGTCGGCTGTGTAATACTTAGTTTTTCTAGTAAATGGCAGGCACAAAGCTCCCCTTCCGAAAGCATATGGATAATGCGTAACCTCGTCTCATCAGCCATCACCTTCAGTAACGGTACATAGTCACTATAGCTATACGTCATATTCATTTCCTTTCTTTTATCATATCGATAGTTATCTATATATCATGTTACCGCACATATAGATAACTGTCAATGTATTATGTTTGAAAAATGATAAAGAAAATAGCCTTCTATGATTCCCCGTTATCATAGAAGGCTATTTTCTTTATCATCTATCTTTTATCTATCTTTTATCTATCTTACACTCCTCTTCCCCAATCGCTCTCACATAGATCCACCCGTTCACCCTTCTTACACTCACATAACGCTCACCATAAGCGTTTTCTCCCTTAATTAAGTCATAAATATACATTTGTACACAATAAGGCTGACTTCTAATATCTTTATAACTATTCAGTACATCCCATAGATCTGTTGGTTGCTTTAGACATGCCTTATGATATTTCGTTCGTGCAAAGCCCATGTATCTCTGTAAGTGCTTATTGATCTTGTATCCATCATGCATGACAACCTCCTACTATACCCAAATATATATTAACAACTTGCTTTATCTTGCCCCCCTATAGAATATACCAGCTTTCTTTACATAATGCTCTATGAAAAGATTGGTAAAATACATATTAAGCAGTAGATTGGTTCATACTATTCCTAAGTGAGGTGCTGAAAAATGAAGGAAGATGAACGTAATATCAAGGCTGGAGAAAAACTAAAAGAATTAAGAAAAGCAACAAAAAAATCTATTTTCAAAGTAGGCCGCGCCATAGGCGTATCCGGAAGTTATATCAGTCAAATAGAAACTGGCAAGCGCCCTGCCTCTGATAGTGTCCTTGTAGCTTTGTCTACCCTCTATGGTGTAGATAAAAATGAGCTTTTTGGGTACTACGGTAAGATGAGTGATGATGCTATTGAACAAATCATGCAAGTACCTGAGCTGAGACGTTTGTTCACCAAAATCACCTCAAAAGAACGTATCCATCCTGAAGAATTAGATGCTTATTTAAGTGACTTTAAAGAGGCCGCTGAAGAATTATATAACAAAGGAGAAATTTCAGATGTTTAATAGACTTGTAGATATGTACTCCACTTTTATGGTTACTACTTTTGGGTACGATTTAGCCGTTCGCCTAGAAGATATCTTTTACGGGCTAGCTATGTTCTCCTTAGGCGTTATCGTTATGGGATTCTTTACTGCAAACTTCATCCTGCACCTCCATGACCTTAAAGATTTTGGTGCTGGTAAACTACGCTTATTACGCTACGATAATGGTTATAAGTCAAAGCAAATTGTGACTATCAGAAATATTTGGAGTAGCTTCCAAGTGACATTACTCCTGTCCTTTAGTCCTTTCTTTGCCTTTAAGCATTTTACTGAAAGAGATGAACT
>JBOFIT010000045.1:0-8536 GCA_051650305.1 Cellulosilyticaceae bacterium | reverse complement strand
TTCTAAAACTTGAGGCAATAGCTAGAATCACTGCCAAGTCTAGGGCTGGCTCATTCATTCTTAGCCCCCCCGCTAGATTCACATAGACGTCATAATTATTAAGGTCCATTCCCGCTCTTTTATCTAAGACCGCTATAAGGAGTACCACTCTATTGTAGTCCACCCCCGTAGCTGTACGCCTTGGCATCCCAAAACTTGTGAAGCTTGCTAAAGACTGTACTTCGAGAAGCATCGGTCTCGTCCCTTCAATGGTACAGCTTACCACGGAACCTGCCACATCTACAGGTCTTCCTGCTAGCATAATCTCTGATGGATTGGTGACTTCCTTAAGACCGATGTCTTGCATTTCAAAAACGCCGATCTCATTAGTGGAACCAAAACGGTTTTTGACAGCACGTAGGATACGAAAGGATGCATGGCGCTCCCCTTCAAAGTAAAGCACTGTATCTACCATATGCTCCAGAACACGTGGCCCTGCCAGTGAACCTTCTTTGGTCACATGGCCAACAATCATAATACTAATGCCATACCCCTTCGCTAGGTTCATAAGCATATGGGTCGCTTCTCTTACCTGACTAACACTTCCTGGTGCCGAGCTTACTTGCTCACTATACACCGTCTGGATGGAGTCGATGATGACTAAGTCCGGCTTTGCCTCTTTAATTTGATGCTCGATCATCTCCATATTTGTCTCCGCCATCAAGGAAAGTCTAGGTGTCACTACATTCAGACGCTCTCCTCGCATCTTGATTTGGGCTACTGATTCCTCCCCTGAGATGTAGAGCACTTCCTTCCCTTTATCTCCTATCTCCTGACAGATTTGCAAAAGCAATGTGGACTTTCCTATCCCTGGGTCACCCCCTACAAGGATTAAGCCACCTTTGACGATACCGCCACCTAATACACGGTCTAATTCACCCATACCTGTGGATGTGCGATTTTCTTCTTCTATATAAATGTCTTTTAGACGTACCGGTGCACTACCCGTTACTTTCGCTTTTGTAAGAGGGGCTTTTTTTGTATCCACGATTTCTTCGACCAAACTTCCCCACTCATTACAGTCAGGACATTTACCCATCCATTTCGCAGTTTCATAACCACACTTCGCACAACGATACATCTGTTTTAATTTTGCCATTACGTTCACCATCTTTCTTAAGTAAAAAAACGCACCTTAGAAGGTGCGTCTTGATTATGCTAATTTTTTCATTACAACTTTTTTAGAACCTTGTTCTAAATCAATGGAAAAACTTACTTTTCCTGCTACTGAAGTTTGTACGTTATCTACCATAACGTCATCTATGACTAATTTATACTCTACGTTAGGCTGTAACTCTAAAGTGATCTGGGTCATCCCCTTACCTTCTACTTGGAAATCCACCTGTTTGTCTGTTATTTTCAAGTTGTGTACAGCAGTTCCTGGCAAAGATTCATATACAAGTGCCCCATCTTTTTTAAGCTTGGTTACTTCATAAAATGTCTTAGCCTTGTAAAGTCTACCATTCACTTCAAAATCTAATACTTTTGTTTTTTCATTTAATTCATAGTTCCCAAAACTAAGTGTGCCATCTTCGTTTACACGAATGATTTCTGTAATTACAGCCATCGTCAAACCCTCCGCAAATTATACTTTTAATTATATTTTATAATACTTGTATTATACACCAAATACAAACAAAAGTATATTATTATTGCTTATTGAAACATATTTGATCATCTTTCGCATCTATAAGGATTTGGTCACCTTCTAACACTTTTCCTTCTAGGAGCGCATCTGCCAATTTGTCTTCAATGTGAGTTTGAATCGCACGTCTTAAAGGTCTTGCACCGTAAGCTTGATCGAAGCCTTTGGTTGCTAAGAAACTGTATGCTTCTTCTGTAAGTTCAATCTCGATACCGATGTTCTTACTCATACGAATCATCAGTGCTTTAATCATCATATGTGCAATATCTTTGATATGATCTGAAGTTAAAGAATGGAAGACGATGGTTTCATCGATACGATTTAAAAATTCTGGTCTGAATAATTTCTTCAGTTCTTCCAATACATTCTTCTGCATATCTTTATAATCTTTCTCTGCATCTACTTGAGAGATAAAGCCTACTTTTTTAGGTGCTGTGATATTTCTAGCACCAATATTTGAAGTCATAATAATGATGGTATTTTTGAAGTTTACCTTACGTCCTGTCGAATCTGTGATATGACCATCATCAAGTATTTGTAAGAGAATATTAAACACATCGCCATGTGCTTTCTCGATCTCATCAAAGAGTACCACTGAATAAGGCTTACGACGTACTTTCTCTGTAAGCTGCCCACCTTCTTCATAACCCACATACCCCGGTGGTGAACCGATAAGCTTAGATACAGCGTGTTTCTCCATGTACTCACTCATATCGATACGTATCATGGCATTTTCATCACCAAACATCGTCTCTGCTAAGGCTTTTGTGACTTCTGTCTTTCCAACACCTGTAGGTCCTAAGAAAAGGAAAGAACCGATCGGTCTATTAGGATCTTTAAGCCCCACACGTCCACGACGGACTGCTTTGGCTACAGATGTTACCGCTTCTTCTTGACCAACGATACGCTCATGTAGGATATTCTCTAAGTTTTTTAGGCGTTCTGATTCTTCTACTGCAAGGCGCTTCACTGGTATACGTGTCCAGCTACTCACTACTTCTGCCACCTCTTCTTCTGATACAAGCTGATGGCTTTTGGTATGCTTCGCTTCCCATTCTACCTTGGCATCTGCAAGCTTTTCACGTAAGAGGGTTTCCTCTTTTTTGATTTCTGCTGCACGGGCGTATTCTTCCCCGATAATGGCATCTTCTTTTTCTTTTGCCAGAACGATGAGTTGTTCCTCAAAAGCCTTGATGCTTGTCGGTGAGCTAAAAGCACGAAGTCTTACACGTGATGCTGCTTCATCGATTAAGTCAATAGCCTTATCTGGGAGATAGCGATCCGTAATATAACGACTTGAAAGACGTACTGCCGCAGTAATGGCTTCATCCGTAATTTGTACTTGATGATGAATCTCATACTTATCTTTGATGCCTTGTAGAATGGTCATACTTTCTAATTCAGTAGGCTCTTCTACTTGTACTGGCTGGAATCTTCGCTCAAGGGCTGCATCTTTTTCGATATGCTTGCGGTATTCATTAAGGGTAGTGGCACCTACAAGCTGAATCTCTCCACGTGCCAGTGAAGGCTTTAGTATGTTTGATGCATCCATGGCACCTTCTGCCGCACCTGCACCTATAATGGTGTGAAGTTCATCGATAAAGAGAATAATATCCCCTGCACGCTTTACTTCCTCTAATACACGATTGATACGTTCTTCAAATTCGCCTCTGTACTTGGTCCCTGAAATCATCGAAGATAAATCAAGTGCGACCACGCGTTTATCTTTTAGTAAATCAGGTACATTTCCTGCTGCAATCTTCTGTGCTAAGCCTTCTACTACCGCTGTCTTACCTACCCCTGGCTCACCTACGAGGCAAGGATTATTCTTCGTACGACGTGAAAGAATCTGCGTGATACGCTCGATTTCTTTTTCGCGTCCGATGATCGGGTCGAAGTGCTCTTCTTGTGCAAGGACCGTTAAGTCTCTACTGTACTTATCAAGAGTAGCCGTCGCTGACTTGGTTTGCTCCCCTACACGCTTTGTATTGAAATTTACTTCCTTAATCTTACTTTCTCCTGCAATCATCTTTGTAAGGGTTGCTTGTAACTGTGTACAGTCTACACCTACTGCTTCTAGTAATTTCACTGCTACACATGTTTTTTCTTGTAAAATGGCTATGAGTATATGCTCTGTACCCACGGATTCTGTACCCGTCTGCTTCGCTAACTGTAAGCTTACTTCGAGCACACGTTTTGCTCTAGGTGTAAAACCCTTAGTGGCCACATTGCCTGCATATCCTAAGCCAATAATTTCTTTTACTTTCTGGGTGATATTTTCTTCGAGTACGCCGTACTGCTTAAGTGCAATCTGAGCGACTGAATGTTCTATATGCAAAAGCCCAATAAGCAAATGCTCAGTACCTAAGTACCCGTGACGTAATTGCTCCATCACGTTCTCAGCATAAGCAATGGCTCTCTGCGCTTGAAGTGTGAATTTTCCTTGCATTTACTTGTCTCCTTATCCTATCTTAAAGTTTTTCTCCACAATTGATGCAGTACTCTGCATCAACTGCATTCCCTATATCACAATGTTGACAAAATTTAAGCATTTTAATACCGTTTTCATCTCTTTTTATTTCGCCGTATTGTTCTGCATCTTCATTCCATGTTTTTTTGACATCTCTTTTGAAAGCATCAAAGCTATCTTTTTGCCCATCTACCACATCACCCACACGTTGTTCAAGGTCATGAATTTGTGTGAGTAGTGCTGTAATGCGATTGCAAGTCGGTGCATGTGGCATTTCAGTTTGCTCTTTCATGAAAAGTTCGTATTGTTCTTCGCCTAGCTTTTGGTAGAGCTTCTTCACTTCGTTTTTTAAGCTAACGATTTCTGTTCTATAGCGCGTCTGATCCACTGTCTTATGTGTCTGATCAATGGCTTCTTTACATGTATTTTTAATACTATCCCCGATTTTTCCAAATAAATCTTTCATAGTCCCACTCCTTGTATGTAGTGTTTAGTTATAATGCATTATTGTAACATAAAGCACCGGTAAAATGCCACTTTTTTGTACTTTTGCTGGTCTTCTTTCCCCTATAAAAAAGAGACTAAGTACTTAGTCTCTACATACAAGGTTATGTATTTAATCCAAAACTGATTTTAATGCTTTTATCTACTTGCTTCATCAATTCACTATCCAAATGACAAATCTTTTCTTTTAGACGCTTCTTGTCAATGGTACGAATCTGCTCTAAAAGAATCACCGAATTCTTCACCAACTCGTATTCTGTAGCGTCAATCTCAACGTGAGTTGGTAGTTTGGCTTTATTGATTTTAGATGTAATTGCTGCACATATAACAGTTGGACTAAACTTATTACCTATATCATTTTGTACTACAAGGACTGGTCTAATGCCACCTTGCTCGGATCCAATAACAGGACTTAAATCTGCATAAAAAATATCTCCTCGTTTTACCTGCATTTTACTCACACTCCGTTATACGATCGTAATAAGTCTCGACCTCACTTTCTGCTTCAAAGTATAACTTTGATAGTGATAAATTAATATCGGCCATTTCTAAGTAACCTTTTTTCATCGTATTGACTACACATTTATCTGCATTGTTTTTCCCCGAAGCTTTTGTGTTTGCTTTTGTGTTGATATGTTGCATTACCATAGCAAACCACCCCTGCTTGATACACTTAACGTATCCTTAATTTTATTTTTGCCCTACATTTCAGTTTTTATGCATATCCTATCGTTGCTTACTTTTTCTTTTTAAAGATAACGGCGTGGCACTCTTTTTCCAATCATACACATAATTTCATAATTGATCGTATCTGTAAGTCTTGCCAGTTCTTCGATAGTAATGGTTTTGTTGTTTTGTGTGCCAAAGACAACAACTTCATCCCCTACCTTCACATCTTTGATATGTGATACATCTACCATGAATTGATCCATACATACACTTCCTAATACAGGTGCATATTCACCACGTATCAACACACGCCCTTTACCTGATAATCGCCTAGAATAACCATCTGCATAACCAATAGGAATGGTCGCTACCTTTGTCTTCTCTGCAGTACAAAATCTTCTACCATAGCTGATGTAATGCCCTTTTGGCAGTTCTTTTATATGCACAATTTGCGTTTTTAACGTCATAGCTGGTTTTAGGCTTATTTTTTTTCCTTCTAAATAATCCGATGGATAATACCCGTACATGATAATACCTGGCCTTACAACGTTCTGATGACTATACCCATGCACCATTGTTGCAGCACTATTGGCAGCATGAACAATAGGAAATTCAATACCTGCCTCATACAATTCATTCAAGAAGCCTGTAAAGATACTCCACTGCTCCTTCGTGTATCCTGGATTCATCTCATCAGCAGTCGAAAAATGGGTGAATATCCCCTCCATATTAATGAATGGTAATTCTGCAATTTTCTTTACTTCTTCAACACTTTCCGGATACGCCAAAAAGCCTATGCGCCCCATACCTGTATCTACTTTGATATGGACATTCACTGCTTTCTTTAATTTGCTCGCTTCTTGTGAGATAAATTCAGCCATCTCAAAAGAAAAAACAGTTTGTGTCAAATCATTTTCTATTAAAAGACTGATATCAGCTGGTGGCGTATAGCCTAATACTAAAATAGGCTTTGTAATGCCTGCCATTCTTAATTCTGCACCTTCCGGAGCAATAGCCACCGCAAAGCGGTCTGCCCCTTCTTCTTGCAGTATACTAGCTACTTCTGGCGCACCATGACCATAGCCATCCGCCTTCACAATAGCCATTATTTCTGTATCTTTAGGTATAATCTTTCTTATCTCACGATAATTATGTCTTATTGCTTGTGTATCAACCTCTAAAGCAACACGTGGTCTAAGTGAAATCATTGCTCGCCTCCCAGGAATTTCTTCCTATTTTATCTCTCATTATATTGAAAGCTTGTAAACGTTATATGAATCGTTTCCTTACCTTCTTTATCATAAATCACCATCTTAAGGGGTGATTTTGTCTTTTTATCAAACCAAACACGTTCTTTTGCCATGTATTTGTAATTCCCAGGTATTTCTACTTCTACCGAAAGCCCCTTGTCATCTTCTGTAAAAGCAGGCTGACCATGTTCTACATGTAGATAATTATGCACGAATGTACCAAATAATACCTGATTTTTTACTGGATTTGACTGTGCTTGTACCTTTTTGTCTGTTATAGGATTATACTCTTCTATCTTTGTCCCATCCCATGTGGTTTCATAACCTTTCATCTCGGCTGGTTCAAGAATCGTCAATCGATAACTTTGATCCATTTCGTAAACTTGCTTCATCTTCATAGTACCTGTATTTTCGTTGGTTGTAAATACGACATCCACTTCAGCTACATAGTTTTTAAGGTTCCTCATCCATGTATCCATTGTCTCTGGTGCGTTTTGACTTCGGTTATTGCAACTGATTAAGCAACTCATACATACAAGCAAAAAAATGATACTTATTTTTTTCATAATACGCCTCCATCTCTGTACAAGCCCTAGGTCGTCCTAAAAGCTTTGTACATATATACTCTCTTTAAGGCGTATATATGAAGAGTTTTTCTACAAATGTGCAAAGTTCATGAGGCAAAAGACTATAACACCCTTTTTGTTCACTGCCGATCTCCGCTGCTTTACCATGGGCATACACACCTAGGGCTGCAGCTTCTACACCAGTTACTTTCTGTGCCAAAAAGCCTGTAATCATCCCCATCAGCACATCCCCAGAGCCACCTTTTGCAAGGCCTGTATTGCCTGTAGTATTCACAAGTACACGTCCCTCACCTACCACCAGACTTCTCTCTAGTTTAAGGACCAGCGTCCCACCGTAAGTTTCTACAAAGGCTTTACTTATTTGGACAGGGTTCTCCAGTATGTCCTTGATAGCATCACCGGATAAAGCACTCAATTCCCCTGGGTGCGGTGTCAAAATAACGGGTGCTACTCTATGCTTTAATTGATCTAAAAAAGGACGTAGCCCATAAAGCCCATCTGCATCAATGACACATGGTTTATTGCTTGCAAGTACTTTTTCGATGATTTTCTCTGTGACATCAGTACGCCCCATTCCTGGCCCTACCGCCACCACCTCACTTTGGTCGATGAGTGCATCGATCCGCTCTAATGCCTGCTCATCAAAAAAGCCTGCTGTATCCTCGCATCCTATAACCATCGCTTCCAGTACACTGGATTCTACGATAGGATAGATAATTTCTGGCACTGCTACCCGTACGAGCCCCGCACCTACCTTCATGCACCCCTTCGTTGCCAAACTAATGGCTCCTGCCATACTTTTGGCACCACCTATTAATAGCACTTTTCCGTAACTCCCTTTATTGCTTCTGAAAGGTCTCTGTGGTAAATGCTGCTGCCAAAACGCAAGGTCTATGGTCTCTCCTATAAACCCCACACTTTCTCTTAGTTTGGGTGGTATCCCTATCTTTACGACTTTTACCTCGCCTGCATGCACGATTCCTGGATAGACACAAAGCCCCATTTTGAGACACTCAAACGTAATGGTCTGATGAACCTTCATGGCACATCCTAGTACATGCCCTGTGTCGCACTGAATGCCTGATGGGATATCGATACTTATCTTATACGGCTTTTCCAAACCATTCATAAAGTCGATGACTTCTTTGTACTTGCCCACAACCTCTCTTGATAGTCCCGTACCAAACAAAGCATCGACAATGAGCTGCGCTGCTTCGCAGTGGGTTTGCCACGTAGGGTCACTGTACTGGATTATCGAAACGCCTACACCTTGACACATAGTGTGGTACACCTTGGCATCCTGACTTAGGTTTTCAGCCTCATCTACCATCACCACCACCACTTCTTTTTCAGTCCATATGACAAGTTGCCT
>JBOFIT010000044.1:0-10220 GCA_051650305.1 Cellulosilyticaceae bacterium | reverse complement strand
TGGTGTTCCAAGACTTTAGTTTATTTGCCTTTCCTATCGAGCAAAATATCGCCACAAGTACAGAGGTAGAAGAAGAGAAGGTATGGCAGATGCTAGAACTTGCAGGTGTCAAAGAGCGGGTGGAGCAGATGCCACAGACCATCAAGACACCACTATATAAATATGATGAAGGCGGCGTCGAGTGTAGCGGTGGGGAGATGCAAAAGCTAGCTATTGGTAGAGCACTGTATAAAGATGCACCATTTGTGATCCTCGATGAGCCCACAGCAGCACTGGACCCTGTCAGTGAATACGAGATTTACTCAAGGTTTGATGAGTTGGTAAAAGATAAGACCAGTATTTATATCTCGCATCGTATGAGTAGTTGTAGGTTCTGTGATGACATTATGGTATTCCATGAGGGGCAGCTGATCCAAAGGGGGAGCCATGAAGTGCTTATGGCAGAAGGGGATAAGATGTATGCTAGCCTTTGGGAGGCTCAGGCGAGTTATTATGTAAGTTAGGGGATAAATCTAACTAAGAAAAGAAGCTATCACAGTGATAGCTTCTTTTCTTAGTTAGCCTAGTTTTAGAAATTAAAACATGTTATAATATTCCAGTAAACATAAAATCCGTGCAGGGTGGCACGGAGGTTGAAGGTATACCTCCCTTGTGGCTAAGAGATAGTTTAATCTATGTCATAGGCGAAGGGGGTGTTATGAATGGATACTGTACAAATGATAGTTATAGCAATACTCATTGTTATATGGCCTAGAAAGGGCACACTCGTAGAACATTTTAAATTCAAAATAGGATTTAAATGTCTTGAATGTGAAATAAGTACAAAAGAAAAGAACTGTCCACCCAACGAAGATGACAGTTCTCATTCTAAATAATTCGATTATTTAACTATTCATAGCCCCGAAAACTCGAAAACCTTCAGGGAGCATCAGTGTTGCAAGCACTGGTGCTTTCTTTATTTGTATTATAACACAAATCTGGTAAAAATAAACCTCGGAAAACAAAAAAATAGAGAAGTGCTTAGCTGAGTGTATTAAGCCATAGTCCAGGGCGTACACCTCTCCAGCTTCGTGTACGTCTTTTAAGAACTGCTAAGCTCACTCATCTCATAACGTCGCGAACTCGCTAACGCTCAAACACACTCCTAAGAGCATTCGATTCGCTTCACTAAGCAGTTCTAGAAAAGACTCCCAATGAAGCTTTCGAGGTGTACGCCCTGTCCTTTGCAGAGATACACTGGGCAGCTTGGGGGAACGGAAAAAGAAAAATTAGAAGCTGATAGAGGGAAATGAGGATATTGATAGTCCCGACGATGTGTTATACTGAGGGTAACAATAGACATTTTATGAGTTTAAGGAGAGAGTATGAGTATTAAAGAAGTAGCTGACAGTATAGGGTATTGTGGTCTAATATGCAGATTTTGTCATGAATCAGACCATTGTGATGGGTGTAAATCTGATAATAATTGTTGTGGGAGGCATTTGAGCAAGCAAGGATGTTTTCAATATAACTGTTGCATCAACAAAGGCATCAATGGTTGTTGGGAGTGTAGTGAATCTCCGTGTACAAAGGATATGTTTAATGAGCATCACGATATTAGAAATAGGACATTTGTAAAAGTTGCAAAAGCTGAAGGTATCGATAAACTTGCCCAATATGTTTTAGATAATCAGAAGAATGGTATCTTGTATGGATGGAATAAAGACTATGATAATTTAGAAAACGAGGAAGCGGTAATAGACCTTTTACATAACGGAGTAAAAAGTAAGTATGCTAAATGAGCAAAAACGATATATAAGGAAGTTTGAATGGATTTAAATTTCAAACCAACCCAATAGTTAGTCTTTTACTTAAAGTGCCCGTAACATTGAATTAAATGTTACGGGCATTTTCTACGGGAATATATCCTTAGTGATGGTTAAAGTGTGGGAAGACAAAAATAATAAAAATCTAAGTATAAGCAAACAAAAATAAAAAATGTCTAACATAAAGATTGAAAAATTAAATTGTATGTTATATAATGAAAACAATTAAAGAGAGGAGTGGGGTATATGAGTACAGAAAATCAGGAGCTTTTTTGGGATGCGTCTATGGAGGATTTGATGAAGGGGTATAGTGAAGATGAGGAGGCGTATCATTGTCTTATTTGTGAGGATACATTCACGAAGGGGCGTATTTATGAGGTGGATGGTAAGCTGTATGATGGGGAGAAGGCGACGAAGCTTCATATAGAGGCGAAGCATGGTTCGATGCTTGCGTACTTATTGCAGATGAATCCGAGTTTTCTAGGGATATCACAGATACAGCAAGAGGTAATGGGGATGATGGCGAAGGGGATACCGGACAAGGATATTGCGAAGCAGATGGGTGTGGCAGCGTCTACGATTAGAAACCATCGTTTCAAGTTGCGTGAGAAGGAGAAGCAGGCGAAGCTTTTCTTAACCACGATGGCACTTATGGGTCAGGAGACAAACAAAAAGGTGAAATGTCTGGAAGAGGCTACTTTATGTGATGCCCACAAGACGGCAACGACTTTAGATGACCGTTATAATATCACAGACAAAGAGCGTACAGCGGCCATCAAGGCGTATATGGATGAGCATGGTGCCATCAAGACTTTCCCAGCGAAGGAGAAGAAGAAAATTATCGTCTTATCAGAAGTAGTTAAGAATTTCAGTAAAGGGAAAAGTTATAGTGAGAAGGAGATTAATCGCATCCTTCAACGTATCTATGAAGATTATGCAACCATAAGAAGGGCACTAATCGAATATGGGTTTATCGAAAGATCCGATGCATGCAGTGATTATTGGGTGAAAGAGTAATGAAAAAGATGGCTAAGCTACTTCACAAAGGGTATAATAAGAACTAATCAAAAATATAAGGATAAAGGAAATACCTATGGCAGCATTAGACAAACAATTTGAACAAGAACTTATCAAGAAATCTGAATTAGCAGCAAAGGAGTGTGCAGGGTATCGCGGCATACGTTTCTTACAGACTATCGAGAAATTTGGTGGTGTGAAGACTGCGAAGGAGATTCTTCGTAAAGGGAGAGTATCTGATGATTTTGATAAGCTTCAAGTAGCTGGGCTTTTGAAGTATAGTATGGAAGCGACGATTATCGATCCAAAATACGGAGACCTCTTCGATGATGAGGAAGTGAATAGTTGCTTCGAAGTACTTTGTGAAAACGGCTATTATTAATACAGCAAGGCAGAAAGCCCCTACAACCGCATGGTTGTAGGGGCTTTCTTTTAGCCTATAAGATTGATAAAGAGGGTAATGATACCTGAATTGATGAAGTCAATAAAGAGGCATCCTACGATAGGTACCACAAAGTAAGGTGTAGGGACGAAGCCGTAACGGTTCGTGAGTTCATCCATATTTGCGATAGCATTTGGTGTCGCACCCATACCGAAGCCACAGATTGCTGATGCAAACACGGCACCTTCGTAGTTTTTGCCCATCACACGGTAAGTGATGAAGTAAGCAAAGGTACCTACTAATAAGACTTGGGCAATGAGCATTACCATAAGAGGAAGTGCTAAGTCAAAGAGTTGCCAAAGTTTGAGGTTCATAAGTGCCATCGTGAGGAAGAAAGAGAGGCTTAAGCCACCGAGGGTATCGATTTCTTTTTCTACCAGCTCTTTTTGTCTAAAGTCGTAGATGTTACGTATAACAGCAGCTACGAGCATCGCTCCGATGTAAGATGGGAAGGTAAGTCCGCTGGCTTGAATGAAGTCAGAGACCACAGAACCAAGTCCCATGGCGATAAAGAGGATACAAGCCGCAGAGCTTAGGCGTTTGAAAGAGAGGATATTATGGTTTTCCTCGTTGAAATCACCTATAGGATCTTCAGGAGATGTAATAGCTTCGGCATGTACAGTGTGGAGTTTGTGGCGTAGGATTAGGCTTCTGGCTACGAAACCACCGATGATACTTCCCATGATGAGTCCAAATGTAGCAGAGGCTACTGAAACGGTAGTCGCACCTGTGATGCCCATATTTTCAAGGATTGGCCCGAAGGAACCAGAAGTTCCATGGCCACCTACCATAGGGATAGAACCTGTAGCAAGGCCTAGAAGTGGTGGTAGCTTAAAGGCAGAAGCCAGTGAAACACCTACGATATTTTGTAAAGTTACAAGCGTTGTAGCAAGGCCTAAGAAAACAACTACTTTGAGCCCCCCCTGCTTAAGCACTTTGAGGCTAGCCGTAAAACCAATGCTTGTAAAGAATGCGGTCATAAATAGGTCTTGAAGTGTTGTATCTAAATGAAGTGTAATGATACCTGTCATATGAAATAAAAGTGTAAGTAAAGCAAATGCAAAACCGCCTACCACTGAAGGAGGAATGCAGTATTTAGATAATGGTGAAACCTTGTTGCGAAGGTATTTTCCTAAGTATAGAACCAATGAAACAAGGGCCATCGTCTCATAAATATTAAAGTTAAATGTCATGAGTTCACGTCCTTTTTTATTGTGTAAATGTGTAACAGTATTATTGTATACAATCATGCAATAAAGAAACTATACCACAATATGACTTTTATGTAAACACTATGATAAAGAAGACATTCATTTTTTGTTTGATTTTTAGTAAGATTTCCTTAGAAATTTGTTAGGAAATTCTTTATAAGGTCTTCAATAAAAATTCTTAGAATAAGGCATGTCAACTGATGACAGATACTTTAAAAGGATTTATTTAATTGGAGGTAATGAAAATGAAAAATAGAAAATTAATCACATTATTAGGTGTGGCGACATTAGCGGTAAGTGTTTTTGTAGGATGTAGTTCAGGAGAGGCGTCTGCACCAGAAGAAAGTACAGCAGCAGAGAGTCCAGTCGGTAGTGAGACAAATTCAAAAGAGAATGGCTTAGAAGAAGAGAAGAATGAGGAAGGCATGAAGTTAGTAGACGGTACATATCGTATCGAGTATGATGAGGCGGATGAGAAAGGCTATAGAACATTCTTAGAGGTGACGGTAGCAGATGGTGCGATGGCAGGCGTTACTTTTGATGAAGCCAATGAAGAAAATACTGTAAATGAGGAAGATCAAGAAGCAGATGATGCTTTAGAAGCAGCACTTATGACTGCCAAAAGCCCTGAAGAATTCGAGCAGATGATCGAAGGACTACCAGAAGGCGATACATTCAAGCAGTTGGTGACAAAATTGGTAGAACAAATGGTAGCAGGTAATACAGAAACTTTAGTGATTACAAAGTAAAAAATAAATGAATAATTGAAATATAAAGAAAAAGCTTTACAAATAAAAAATGTAAAGCTTTTTTTGGTGCAAGTTTACAAAAATGCCTTATATTGATAAAAAATTAACGCTTTATGTTGACCTGTGTTTTAATTAAGGATAGAATGAAGGAAGCATATGTATAAGGAGGCTGGAAATGAGTATTATTTATTTCTTAATTTGTTTAATTGCATCAGTATTAGGGGCTATTAGTGGTATTGGTGGGGGAGTTATTATCAAGCCAGTATTAGATGCCATAGGGACACTTAACGCATCAACCATTAGTTTTTTATCAGGATGTACAGTACTTTCTATGACAACAATGACTTTATACCGCAATAGAAATTCTGAGGTTAAAGTCGATAAAGTAGTGGGTACATGCTTAGCAATAGGTGCTGCAGTTGGCGGGCTTCTCGGCAAAGCAATCTATGATACAGTAAAGACGATGAGTGGTAATCCAGATATGGCAGGGGCTATTCAATCATTTGTATTAGCAATTGTTACAGTAGGGGTATTAATTTTTACAATAAATAAGGCGAAGATTAAGCCATTTAAGGTAGAAGGTAAGGTTGTTTCACTGATTATTGGTTTTTTACTTGGTTGTCTTTCATCATTCTTAGGTATAGGTGGTGGACCAATCAACTTAATGATCCTTTACTTATTCTTTGCGATGGATACAAAGACAGCAGCTTTAAATTCAATCTATATCATCTTCTTCTCACAAGGTACAAGTGTGATCAGTACGATTGTGAATAGTCAAATACCAAACTTTGAGTGGGCAGTATTCTTTATGATGATTGCAGGTGGACTTGTAGGTGGAACTGTAGGACCAATGATTTCAAAGAAGCTTTCACTTAAGGGTGTAGATAAAATATACATAGGGATGGTTATTGCAATTATCCTCATTAGCGTTTATAACGGCATCAATTATTTAGGTATTATTTAATTATAAAATCGGATAGTAAGGAAGGGTACAACAATGAGTATTTGTGGAAAATGTCAACTTAAAGGATGTTTAGAAAAAAATCCAGCGAAAATGCCTGGGAATGTATGCCCAAGCAATAACGAAGCATTACAACAAAAAGCAAAAGAACTTCACACAGGTGAGGATTTAACGATTGCAGTACAATCAGCTTTAGTAGAAGCAGAGGGTAACTGTAATTGGACACGTGTAGAAGAGATCATCCAGTTTGCAAAGAAGTGTAACTATCAACGTATCGGTATCGCTTTTTGTACTGGCTTACACGAAGAAACAAAAAACTTCATTCGTGTGTTAGAGCATCATGGTTTAGATGTTGTATCAGTAGTATGTAAGAATGGTGCTGTACTTAAGGGATTCCTTGGTATACCACAAGAAGAGAAAGAAACTTATGTTAAAAACGACATTATGTGTAACCCAATAGGTCAAGCACTTGTGCTTAATGAAGCAAAGACAGACTTAAACATTCTTGTTGGTTTATGTGTAGGGCATGATACTTTATTTATGAAGCATTCAGAAGCACCAATGACAGTATTTGCTGTAAAAGACCGTGTGCTTTGCCACAACCCAGTAGGGGCACTTTACCAAGTGGATGGCTACTACAAAAAGAAGTTCTTTAAATAAATAAAAACAATACACAAAAAAGCAAGTGCCTTTGGCACTTGCTTTTTTGTGGTATTAATCTAATTGTTCCAGTTCACACTCATTTACTTTCTTGCGTAGAAACTGCTCAATGGTACAGTACGGATGTTTATAAAGCAATTTTGATGCGGTAGAGCGTTGGAGGCATCTGACATAAAGCTCACGTTTTGCATTGGAGACTTTATAGTAATGGCCTTTATTAGAAGGAAGATTGTATTGTTGCATATAGATTGCAAAGTCTACAAAATCTTCGATAGAGATTTTACCGTGGACAAGAAGGACACCAGCATCCACCAGTGAATGGTTATAAGGGTCGGTCAATGGAGTGGTGGTATCGTAGGCAGCAACCGCTAGCTTGACAGGGTGTAACTGCTCTAAAATATCTTGCTTGATTAGGTCAATCTTCTTTAGGCTTGGCTCATAATAAAGCTTGGATAAATGGCGGTGAAACATCTCTCTCGCCACGATGTCAAAGACGTTGCTGAGTTTCTTTTGTGCTTTGTAGCGAATCTCAGGAAAATTCTTTGGGATTTTTGAAGCTTGGGTAGTAGCGCTATTTGCCTTCCGTTGAGCTGGTGACTGTTTTTTAGACAGTTGTTTCTTTGAAACAGTAAGCTGAGCTAAGTCTTTATAGTAAGACTTGAAGTACGTGTGGCGACATTTTTTGAAACGTGGATGAACCCCCATCAAATCCTTGGTACCTATGACACGTAAGTACACATAGCCAGTAACGATGGCATCGTAGAGAGCTGTATGGTACTTGTAAGTTCCCTTGTTTTTAGGTGACACGAGGCGATCAAGCACCTTATCAATCTGATGAGATGATATCTGATGTGTCGTTGCTTTGTTTTCTAATGTACCACGACCGCACATTTCTAATTGGGTTTTTTGGGTGATTTTACTGAGTAGTGACTTGCGATTAGTCGTATTTAGGATGGATTTTAAGTCGTGCTCAAGGCTCATACCCACAAGTTTTAATTCTTCGAGTGGTGCATAGATGGCACAGGACTTGAGAAAACCATCGATACAGGTATTCAGCTCATCGGCACTTGCAAGGTGGTAATTGGTCTGCAAATGGTTGTAGTGAGCTTTAGGGTCACCAGAAGTACTGATGAGTACTTCTAAGGCTCGAACAATTTGATTATCTTTAAAAAGCAGAAGGGCTAATTCGCGTACAAGACCTTCTTCTGTAAATTCACAGTCAATAGTCAGATAGATAGACTGTGAAGCAGTTTGTAAATTTGACATAAGATGTTCTCCTATAAGTTTCTAATACAGCGGTTTCCGTAAAAAAATAGCCTCCCATCTAGACTTCACACATAGCAATAGGAAGTATGGGAGGTGTGTTTAATAGTATTATATATACAAGTGTTATAAATGTCAATTTTCAGCATTACTTAGATAATAGTCATGAAATGAGTGAGTCTATTAATATAATGATTAGGATAATGAAGATGAGAAATAAAAACACGGGGGGATACCATGAGAAGAATTAAGCTAAGATTGCCAGATGCAGAAGCTTTAGAAAAAGAAGAAAGAGAGCAAGACCACTTTGCTAAGGGCTTGAACTTTTATAAATTATTTTGTATCTTTTTTATAGGATGTATTGCAGGAGTCATTATAGAAGTGTTATGGTGCTTGGTGACCAGACATTATTATGAAAGCCGTGTCGGACTTATATATGGGCCTTTTAACTTAGTCTATGGCTTCGGTGCATTGGCGATGGCAGTAGGCCTTTATTGGATGCGACATAAGCGAGATTTCACTATTTTTTGGGGTGGAGTGGTCATCGGTTCTGTGATAGAGTACATATGCTCATGGGTGCAGGAAATCATGTTTGGCTCTATATCGTGGAATTATACAAGCTTTCCTTTTAACTTAGATGGACGTATCAATCTGCTGTACTCCTTCTTTTGGGGGATTTTAGCCATTGTATGGATTAAGTTTATTTACCCTTTGATGATGAAGGGGATTCTCAGGATTCCTAACCGCGTAGGGAAGGTTTTGACATGGATACTGCTTGTCTTTATGGTATTTAATACAGTTATGTCTGCCTTAGCGGTAGAAAGATGGACGATGCGTAGAGAGGGGAAGGCCATAGATAAACCGATGTGGGAATACTTCGATAAGCATTATCCCAACGAAAAGATGCAGGCTATCTTTCCAAATATGATTTTTGTAGAATAAAATAAATGATGAATTGTGAAAAGTGGAACAATCGATAGATGGAAAGCGTCTGAAGATAAAAGAAAATTAAAGGAGACGAGAGAGATGAATAAAAAGTATGTAGCGTTAGGTTTGGCATTAGGAATGAGCTGTATGAGTTTTAGTGTGATGGCACAAGAGACAGAAGTGGTAGCAGTGCCTATTTCTGCACCAGTAGAGAAGGAAGAAAGTGTGGTAACCGTTGACCAAATCAATATGGAGGCGCCAATCACAAGAGCAGAGTTTATCATTGCAGTGATGGGTATGACAGGCGATAAACTACCACAAATCATGGATACACATTATGCACTTCCAGCGATGCAAAGAGCAGCTGACTTAGGCATTATCGACCTTGAGAAGTACCCACAAGATACATGGTCACAAGTGATGACTGCTGAAGAAAAAAGTGAAGTGCTTACAAAAGCCATGCAGAACAACGGCATCGATATGAACGAAGTATACACAACACTTAGCCAAATCCTTTTAGATAAAGTGACTGTAAATGGTGAAGAAGTAGACTTAGGTGGCCTTCCATTAAGCCACTACAAGGGTAATGTCATGGTACCACTTCGCCCAGTAGCAAAAGCGATGGGCTTTGAGATTACATGGGACCAACCTACTTATACAGCAACTTTAAACAATGGTAAGATCAAATCAGATGTTCAAGTAGGCTTTGATTCTTATTGCTACACAAGTGTCAATGCAATCGGTATGTCAGCACCATTTAGTGTAGGAGCACCACCAAGACTTGTAGATGGTGTGATGTATGTACCAGCAGCATACTTCGATATGTTTGGTGACATCGAAGCGAATGATGCTACTTTGAAAATCACAATAGCTGAGTAAGCGTATGATAAGGAGAGCTTAAGCCTAGTGCTTAGGCTCTTTATTTGTAAGAGGGAGGCTCGTGTGATTTAGTCACTTTACTTTTAGAATAGACATGTTATACTAGCACAAAAGGAGTTGACAAATCATGGAAAATATCAACTATATCGTTGTTTTTTTAGAAGGACTTATATCCTTCTTATCACCGTGTGTACTGCCGATTTTACCAGTATACTTAGCAGTCTTATCGAGAAGCCAAAATAATGAAATGATAGATGCACGTAGTAAGAAGAAAGTGATGATACGTAATACCATTCTTTTTGTACT
>JBOFIT010000043.1:0-7056 GCA_051650305.1 Cellulosilyticaceae bacterium | reverse complement strand
ATTAATTCTTTCCATAATATGCCCCCTAAGCCTTATTCTCCTGTAATACCTGTTTTATCAATACTTTCTGTGAATTGCTTTTGTAAAACTAAGTAAATAATAAGTAATGGTAAGATGCTCAGTACAATACCAGTCATCTCAATGTTTTGGTAAAGCTGCACACCTGACTGTGCCATGTTGTTTGTATTTAATGATGCCACCATAAATCTTAATTGATTTGGAAGTGTGGTCATCTTTTGTCCAAGATAAAGCGTTGTTAAGTACGCGTCATTCCAGTACCAAATGAATGAGAAGAGGAATGTTAGGATAATCCCTGGCTTTGCAAGTGGTAATGAGATGCTCACAAATCGCTTAATGGTATTTGCCCCATCCACCTGTGCTGCTTCATCCAGTACCTTCGGCATTGCATCAAATATTTGATAGAAGATAAGAATGAAGATGGTGCTCTTTAACCCTTGTCCAAATAATGCTGGGATGATTAGACCAAATGGTGTATTAATCAGTCCAAACTTTTGAAGTGTTAAGTAAAGTGGAATACTTGTAATCTGTGGTGGAATGATAAACATGGCAATGATAAGCCCTAAGAATACCTTCTTAAGTGGGAACTCATGTTTCCCAAAACCATATCCGATAATCCCACAAGAAACGGTCTGTGCTAGTGCACATGCAAATGCGATACCTGCTGTCTTTGCAAGTGTCGGGAAGTAGTCCATCTTTCCAAATGCAAAAGCATAATTGTCTAATGTCGGTGCCAGTGGAAGAAGGTTAACAACTGGGTTAACCGTATCTTCGTAAGGCATAAAACTCATTGAAACAGAGTAAATAAGTGGATATAAGAATACATAGCCAAATGTAATCAATGTGAAATAGATTAAAAATGTCTTAAGTCGACCTGACGCCATACTTGTAAGTACTTTTCCATCTAAATTGATTTTTTTATTGAAGCACTTCATTTATTTACCCCCTTTTTTTCTACTAAATATGAAGAGAATTCCCATAAATACAGCGATTACTAAGATAAGGACTGCGAATAACACCCATGCAATGGCTGCTGCATAACCAAATCCGTACTTAAGGTCAAACATTCTTGATGAAAGAATCTTGATAAGTGGTTGGTTGTCCATAAATGAAATCTGAATAACTGTATAAATCGTATTGATCATGATATAACCACCAAGTGATGGTAGTGTTAATTTCCAGAATGATTGCCATGCACTTGCACCATCGATATAAGATGCTTCATACATATCTTTTGGAAGCTTTTGTAGACCTACAATGAAGATAACAATCGGTACACCTGTGTACCAAAGTGTCTCTACGATACCTGTGGTTAAGAATTCGATAATCTGTGTAACGAATCCGATATTTGACTGTGCAATGATTTGTAAAATCTTGATGTTTTCAAAATCAATCATTTGCTCAAATACTTGGTTTTTGTAGAAGATCTCAAGTAATGGTCCACTAATAATGATAACTGGTAAGAAGTAAATCCCTCTAAAGATTGACTTACCTTTGATTTTGCTATTAAGTAATAACGCGATAATTAATGAAAGAATGATAACAAGTGGTACATTCATCATAATATGTTGGAAATAACCTAGTAGGTCTTGCACAAACTGTAAATCTAGGGTGAATAACTTGTAGTAGTTCTCTGCACCTAGGAAACTTGTTTGGATACCATTGGCTGTAATCGTAACGTTATTTAAACTTAAATAGAAAGAATAAACTAATGGGTATAAGCTAAATGCTAAAAAGCCAATAATCCAAATGCTAATAAACCCATAGCCCGCTATAATCTGTCTCATTTGTGCTTTAGTTTTTTTCATCAGATAACTGTACACCCTCTCTTTGCAACTTCAACACCTTGGTAGTTGAAGTCTTTGTTGCTATAATTCACGATGATTTTTTTGCCATTTGAGTAAGTCACTTCAACGATTGAAGGTGCTACTACTTCATGGTTTACTATCTGCTCGTTTTTCACTTGTGATAAAATGCCGTCAAGTTCTGTGTAGAACCCTACCATTTGTGTCTGCCAGTCATCAAAGAACATCTGATTCCAGCTCTTACCTGATGGTGCATCGTATTTTGGTGGCATTTCTTCTGTCGTTGCATCGATAACTTCAAAGCTTGGATACATATTGTACTCAACGCTTCTTAAGAATGCTTCTTTTAAGTCTGTCTCTTGGTTGATTGGTGATGTGTACATCGGAATGTTTCCTGACAGTACGATTTGATAAAATGGCACTGTATCTGTAATGTACGCATACTGTGTAGTGTACATAGGTGTGAAGCGAGATGCTGTTAAGTCTTTGAATGCATAGAATGGAGCAAATGCACCACCCATCGCCTTACCTTCTGCTGCAATGTTTGCCATTGCTTGTAGTTGTGCATCAATGACTTGTTGTCTTGTCTCTAAGCCCTTCTTACCATTGTTTGTGTAAGTAGTATAGAAGAAACCCCAGTCGCTATTGATGCCACCGAAACCATAGTCTGCTACAAGTTTCGTATTGAGCTCATTTACTTTTGCGATACCTGCTGCATTAAGGAATGTGTCTTGCATTGCCTTGCTGCCTAGTGAGTACTTGAACATGGAATAGTTCTTATCTGCACGACGTACTACGTACTGATCTGGATTGATCTTTCCTTTTCCTAATGCAAGTTCTGCATCAATGAAAGCTCGTGAACCATTCTCACTTAAGTATGCATTCATCTCTTTGAAAGAGTACTTCTTTCCTTCAAGTT
This sequence comes from Cellulosilyticaceae bacterium, assembly GCA_051650305.1. Lineage (GTDB taxonomy): Bacteria > Bacillota > Clostridia > Lachnospirales > Cellulosilyticaceae > JBOFDK01. The sequence continues at coordinate 4,314 of JBOFIT010000043.1, read as the reverse complement.
TCTTATTCACACGTGCTCTATCACTAAAGCTCCCTGTGTATAAATCAAGTGTTGCATCTTTTAAGATGTAATCCACATTTGAAATGCCGTTTTCTGCAAAGTATTCATCCATCGCTACAACTTCATCTGTCGTTGTGAACTGAACCACTTTGTTTCCGAAAAGACCTTTTTCTACCGCACCCATAGATGTCGCCATCACAAGTGGATTTTGGTCTATCGTTACTTTATTTAAGGCATCTCTTTCTTCTAAGTAATCTTTGTAGTAAAGTGCTTGGCCTGTGTAGTTCGCCTCATCTCCTGCAAGGAAATGTACACGTTCGTTAATATCGTAATGTAAACGCTCATCAAGCTTTACTGTAACGTTTTGTGTCGCTGATAATTGCTGTTGGCTGATACCGTTGAAGCGGTATTCGTTTGTTGTGAAGTAGAAGTCTGTGAAAAGTCCCGCTGGGTAAGAAAGTACACGTGCGTTTTCATAGCCTGTCTCACTGATAGCTAAAAAGCCTGCTTGGTCAATACCATGCACCATTCCGTATGCTGGAAGTAAAAGTGTTTGGTAGTAACTTGTATTGTAGCCGCCACCTTTTGTCTGACGGTTGATACTGAAGTCTTCTTCTAAGTACGCTTCATCATAAGGTGATGTAATGTTTTTATAGATTTTGTCATAGCGAATAAGTGCGCCACTTCCATCTGGAATGAAAGTATAGCCGTCTTGCTCGCCTGCTTCTACCGCTCCAAAGAATGGGTAAAGCTGTACGCCATAGAGGTCATATGACTCAGTCTTATTTTGCTTCTTAAGAAGTGCCTTTTCTTTCGCTGTAAGGTCCTTCTTATTCTCCATCTCAGCTCGCTTCGCTTTATCTGCTGCAACGATAGCTGATGTAGATTCTTCTTTGATACTCTCATCTTTGATAGAGAAGAGGATATCTTGTCCATCAAGTACCACACTGTATGCTAGTGTGATCTGAGAATTACCGAAGTAAAGTTCTGTTGTAAAACCGTTCTTATCTTTGTTTTTAACCTTCATAGAGCTCTTAGGTGAATCAAAGATTGTTTCTTGATTCACTTGCATTTTACTATTGATGGTCTTGATCGTTACTGGTGAATTCACGTAATTCATCCAGTAACCATTAAGACTTTCATCTTTGATATCATTGCTTGAATAGTAGTAGTTCGCTGCTTTATCATATACTTTGATTGAGAGGTCACTGCTATTTAAGTACAATGCTAAGTAGTCATTTTCAGCAATCTTTTCATCTTTTTCATCTAGTTCACGAATAGGATTTAAGCTCTCTGTATTGATACGGTATGAAGTATACTTATTTGATGTTTTATCTGGTACATAAGCACTTACTGCACTGTTCATCAGTAGCATTGCTGATAAGACCATGGCCATTTGTTTTGCATATGGTTTTTTATACACGTCCAATAACCTCCTTGAGTAAAGATAAAAAGAATATAATTAATTGAGAGAATAATGATAAAAGTGTTGTTGTTACGATAAAGATAATCAGCATTGTACCCGCTGTTAGGATAAGTACTTTCACACTCTCCATGAAACGGTAGTTATGAATCTCGATATGTACAATGATGAGAAGAATCACGACACCAATAATCATAATCGCTTTTAAAACATCTAGCATAAACACATCATTTAATGTCAGTACATTTGAGAACAACGCTACTGGTAAAGCAAAGAGTACATAAGGTGCTAACGCATAGATTGTTCCGATATAAATGTGTTTTAACTTACCTTCACCATCTAAGATAGAAGTGATGAGGAAGTTTGAAAGAATGTAAAGACCAAATACCAGTACATACTGGATCAGTGCTTCTACGATATCGAAGTTTTCTTTGTAACCATCGAAGAATAAGTAGCTGTAGCTATAATCTGCAAAGAGTACAAGTGCAAGACCAATGACTGCAATGATTGTTGCACCTTTTAAGGAAATGGTATTGCGTGTTTTCAATCTGTAGAAGATGTGATTTGGCTTTTTGATAACTTGCTTGAACTTTAAGAAGTCACCTACAAGTTGTCTTTCTTTAAAGACATCTAATTTCTTTTGGATTTTTTGCATCCATTTTGTCTTTTTGATGACACTGCTGTACACAATCCCTAGTCCATAAAGAACAAAGAGTGCGATAAGCATGAGTCCAAGGTACTTAGTTAAGATTTTTTCTCTTACTTCCCATAGAGAATCAGAGTAACCATCTTTGTCCCCTGCTTTTTCAAAGTATGCCATTGATTTGTCATAGCTTTGATCTTTTCTTGCGAGTAGACCTAATGATTCATTGGCTACTACACTGTTTCTATTTACTTTTACGATACCTTCCCAGTATGCTTTCGATTCATCATACTTACCTTCTTTATAAAGTGTAAGTGCTGTAAAGATATTGTTCATAAACTCTGTTGGTTCAAATACTTGGATATTGTTTAACCCTTCGTCTAATACATAAACATTACTATTGCTATCTGTCTCGATAGCGATAGGATTTAAGAAAAGACCATCTACTGGTGTATCGTTTGTCTTAGAACCCCAGATACCTACTAGTTTTCCGTAGTTATCTGCGATGCTTACAAAACCATTTGTGTGATTCAGCATGAATACGAAGTTTCCTGCTACTGCCACGTCGATTACACCTTTTGTTTCTTCTGTAAGTGGTGATTCTAAGAAGATATCTTGTCCGATAACATTCAGTCTTCTGATGTTCTTTTTGTAATCATCACTTGTACCTGCCGCATAGACTACACCTTGTGCATCAATGTCTAAGTTTGTAATTGATGGTGGAATCGTCTTGATAAGACTTCCTAGTGCTGTATCCTTAAGTACTTTCTCCTTTAACTTTTGGAAGAAAGATGTGTCTGTGGTATTGGCACCGAAGTAACCGATAAAGTTACCATCGATGTCCATCTGAATCAGACCATTTGTATTACCATCACTTAATACAAAGATTTGACCATTTTTGTTTACCGATACTTTGATTGGCACATAAGGTGACTTAGAACCAAAAAGATTGTTTTCTGGTCTACCAAACGCCTTAAGTAATTGCCCTTGTAAATCAAAGATTTTTAATTCCTTTGCACCTTTGTCTGCTACATAAATGTAGTTTGCATCTACAAAGATACCTGTCGCTTCTGTTAAAGCATCTTCGCCTACAAGCTCTACTGCTTGGTTGTCATCACCGATGAAGAGGATACTTTTAGCTTGTAAAACATAAAGATTATCTGCCTCATCGACGAAGATGTCTTTTGGTTGTGTCAGTTCCACTGGAACTGCTGTTAATGGTTCATATAATGTGTTGGAATAATCAACGGTACTGTATTTACTTGGAATATAACTGCCATATGGAGCAGCAAATACTGTCGTTGTACTTAATAACATGATCAAAAATGTGATAATAATATTTTTAACTTTCAATGCCACTCCCCCTATTTTATTCCTGAATGTGCAACAGTACTCATTACTTGACTTTGCATGATGATAAAGATAATTAAGTTTGGTAAGAACATAAATAATGTTGCTGCCCCTGTAATACCTTGTCCTGCAATTGTTCCTGCTGTTCCTGATAATGTTCCCATGTAGTATGCGAATGTCTTGATTGACTCACTGTTTACATACAGCTGAGATGTGATTGCATCATTCCAAATACTTTGGAATGCTAAGATTGCAACTGTTGCAATCGCTGGTTTGATAACTGGTAAGATAATGTTCCAGTAGATTGAGAAGTCTGTGGCACCATCTATACGTGCCGCTTCGATAATCTCATTCGGTACTTGGTCAATGAACTGCTTGATTAAGAATAACCCTACTGGTATCGCTAATGCTGGCAATACATGTACCCAGAAAGTATCGAGTAATCCAAGTTTCTCAAGTAAGAGATACTTTGGAATAGCAACTGCTGCTGCAACGAACATAATTGCTAATTGGTTGATTTCAAATAGTAACTTTTTCCCTTTGAATTCTAGTTTTGACATTGCGAAACCTGCCATTGAACTAGATACGATTGAGAAAAATAGTACAACAGATGTGATGACCACACTGTTGAAGATATATCTTGAAACGGGTATCGCACTTGTCCCACTCACCGCAAAGAGATCTTTAAAGTTATCTAATGTTGGGTTTTTCACTAAAATAGTTGGTGGGAAAGCGAAAAGTTCATCAATTGGTTTAAATGCAGTTGAAAAGATATAGATAATAGGTAATATCATTAACACTGATAATGGAACCAATATGAAGTGAAACTTAAGCTGCGATTTATGAAATTTATCTGGATTAAATTGCGTTCCTGTAGCCGCCATATCTTTTCCTCCTA